>NZ_JBIVVI010000036.1:0-17459 GCF_044757675.1 Kitasatospora sp. NPDC091257 | reverse complement strand
GCGTCGTCCAGACCGGCCGCGCGCAGCGCGTCCCACTTGCCGGGGTTGGCGGTGCCGTACACCTCCAGGCCCAGGTGCCGGGCCAGTTGGACGGCGGCCATGCCGACGCCGCCGGCCGCCGCGTGCACCAGCACCGACTCGCCGGGCCGGGCCGCGGCCACGTCCACCAGCCCGTAGTAGGCGGTCACGAAGACGACCGGCATCGAGGCGGCCTCGGTGAAGGTCCAGCCGGCCGGGATCCGGGCGAGCCGCCGCCGGTCGGCGACGGCGACGGGGCCGAAGCCGCCGGGGAACAGGCCGAAGACCCGCTCGCCGGGGGCGAGGTCGGTGACCTCGGCGCCGACCTCCAGGACGACGCCGGCGCCCTCGGAGCCCAGCTCGGCGCGCTCGGGGTACATGCCGAGCGCGAGCAGCACGTCGCGGAAGTTCACGCCGGCCGCGCGGACGCCGATCCGCACCTCGCCGGGGCCGAGCGGCCGCTCGGCGGTGTCGGCGGGCAGCAGCCGCAGGCTGGTCAGGATGCCGGGCTCGGTGGGGTCGAGGGTCCAGGCGGCGGCGTCCTCGGGGACGGTCAGCGCGGCGGAGGCGGGCACGCGCACCAGTCGGGGCGCGTACAGGGCGCCGCCGCGCGCGGCGAGCTGGTTCTCCCCCAGCTCCACCGCCCGGCGGACCAGCGCCCAGTCGGCCGAGCCGTCGTCGTCGAGCAGCAGGACGCGGTCCGGGTGCTCGGACTGGGCCGAGCGCAGCAGGCCCCACACCGCGGCGCCCGCCGGGTCGGCGGGCTCCTCGCCCGGGTGGACGGCCGCGGCACCGCGGGTGACGACCACCAGGCGGTCGGCCTCGTCCCGGTCGCCGGCCAGCCAGCGCCGGGCGGCGTCGAGCGCCCCGGCGGTGGCGGTGCGGGCCCGGGCGGCGTCGTCCGCGCCGGTCGCCTCGACCCGGTGCAGCACCAGGGCCGCGCGGGCGTGGCCGGCCTCGACGGCGGACAGCTCCGCCACCGGGCATTCCTCGGCGGCGGCGCCGGTCGGCAGCGCGCTCCACTCGACCGCGAACAGCGCGTCGCCGGCCTCGGCGCGGCGGCCGTCCGGCTGACCGGTGGGCGCCGGCCGCAGGGTCAGCGAGCGGACGTCGGCCACCGGTGCGCCGGTGGCGTCGGCGACCCGGATCGAGATCGCGTCCCGGCCCGCGGGGGCGAGCCGGACCCGGGCCACGGAGGCGCCGGTGGCGTGCAGGGTCACCCCGGACCAGGCGAACGGCAGCGGCGTCGCGCCGGCGTCGTCGAGGAACCCGCCGACGGTGGTGGCGTGCATGGCCGCGTCGAGCAGCGCCGGGTGGACGCCGTAGCCGGCGGCCTCCTCGGCGGCGCCCGCCGGGAGGGCGATCTCCGCGTAGACGGCGCCCTCGGCCCGCCAGGCCCGGCGCAGCCCGCGGAAGACCGGCCCGTAGCCGTAGCCGGCCTCGGTCAGCCGCTCGTAGTAGCCGTCCAGCTCCACCGGCTCGGCGTCGGCCGGCGGCCAGGCGGAGAGGTCGTACGGTTCGGCGTCCGTCCCGGCGGCCAGGGCGCCGGAGGCGTGCCGGGTCCAGCCGGCCGCGCCGTCGGGCTGGGCGTGGACGGCCACCGGGCGGTCGCCGGCCGGGTCCGGGTCGCCGACCCGCACCTGGATGCGGACGCCGCCGGTGGCGGGGACGGCCAGCGGGGCCTCGACCATCAGCTCGCGCAGCGCGGTGCAGCCGACCTCCCGGCCGGCCCGCAGCGCCAGTTCCACGAAGCCGGTGCCGGGCAGGATCGCCGTGCCGCGCACGGCGTGGTCGGCCAGCCAGGGCTGGGCGGCGAGCGACAGCCGGCCGGTGAGCAGCGCGCCCTCGCCGTCGGCGAGCGGCACGGCGGCGGTCAGCAGCGGGTGCTCGGTCCGCAGCAGGCCGGCGCCGGTCACGTCGGCCCCGGACCGGCCGGGGCGCAGCCAGTAGGGCCGGCGCTGGAAGGCGTACGGGGGCAGGGTGATCCGGCGGCCGCCGCGGTCGGCGAGGACGGCGGACCAGTCCACCGCGGCGCCCCGGGTCCAGGCGGTGGCGACGGCGGCCAGCAGGGTCTCGGCCTCGGGCCGCTCGCCCCGGGAAGCGGGTACCAGTGCGGCGTCGTCCCGGTCGGTGGCGTCCAGGGTGAGGCGCGCCATGGCGGTGAGCACCGCCTCCGGGCCGAGCTCCAGGAAGCGGGTCGCGCCCTGGCCGGCGAGCCAGCGCACGCCGTCGGCGAACCGGACGGCCCCGCGGACGTGCCGCACCCAGTACTCGGGGGTGCAGATCTCCTCGGCTCCGACGGCGGTGCCGGTGAGGTTGGAGACCACCGGCAGGCGCGGCGGGTGGTAGGCGAGGCGCTCGGCGACGGCGCGGAACTCGGCGAGCATCGGCTCCATCAGCGCCGAGTGGAAGGCGTGCGAGACCCGCAGCCGGCTGGTCCGGCGGCCCTCGGCGCGCCAGTGCCCGGCCAGGTCGGCGATCGCGTCCTGCGGTCCGGAGACCACGATCGCCCGCGGGCCGTTGACGGCGGCGACGTCGACCCCGTCGTGGGCGGCGAGCGCCTCGGCGGCCCCGGCCTCGTCGATCTCGACGGCCAGCATCGCGCCGCCGGCGGGCAGCGCCTGCATCAGCCGGCCGCGCGCGGCGACCAGGGTGCAGGCGTCGTCCAGCGAGAGCACGCCCGCGACGTGGGCGGCGGCGATCTCGCCGATGGAGTGGCCGAGCAGGAAGTCGGGGCGCACGCCCCAGTCCTCCAGCAGCCGGAACAGCGCCACCTCGAAGGCGAACAGCGCGGCCTGGGTGTGGACGGTCCGGTCCAGCAGGGCCGCCTCGGGGGTGTCCGCCTCGGCGAACATCACCGCGCGCAGCGGGTGGTCCAGCTCGGTGTCGAGCCGGGCGCAGACGGCGTCCAGGGCGTCGGCGAACACCGGGAAGGCGGTGTAGAGGGCGCGGCCCATGCCGGGGCGCTGGGAGCCCTGGCCGGAGAACAGGAACGCCGAGCGGCCGTCGGCGCTCTCGCCGCGCAGCACGCCGGGCGCCTCGGCGCCGGTGGCCAGCGCGCCGAGGCCGGCGAGCAGGCCGGCGCGGTCGGCGGCCAGGACGACGGCGCGGTGCGCCAGGCCGGTGCGGCCGGTGGCCAGTGCCAGGGCGATGTCGGCCGGGTCCGGGTCGGTGCCCGTCCCCGCGTCGGCGAAGCCGTGCAGCCGCTCGGCCTGGGCGGCGAGCGCGGTGGGGTCGGCGGCGGACAGCAGCCACGGCAGCGGCGCCCCGGTGGCGGGTGCCGCCGGGCCGCGGGCCGCCGTCTCCTCGACGGGGGCGCTCTCCAGGATGACGTGGGCGTTGGTGCCGCTGACGCCGAAGGAGGAGACGCCGGCCCGCAGCGGTCGGCCGTTCTCGGGCCAGGGCTGTGTGGCGGTCGGCAGCTCGATCGCGCCGGCCGACCAGTCCACGTGCGGTGAGGGCGCGTCCAGGTGGAGCAGGCCGGGCAGCTCGCCGTGGCGCATCGCCATGATCGTCTTGATCACCCCGGCGACGCCGGCGGCGGCCTGGGTGTGGCCGATGTTGGACTTCACCGAGCCGAGCAGCAGCGGCCGGTCGGCCGGTCGGTCCTGGCCGTAGGTGGCCAGCAGGGCCTGGGCCTCGATCGGGTCGCCGAGCCGGGTGCCGGTGCCGTGCGCCTCGACGGCGTCCACCTCGGCGGCCGACAGTCCGGCGTTGGCGAGCGCCTGGCGGATCACCCGCTGCTGGGCGGGGCCGTTCGGGGCGGTGAGGCCGTTGGAGGCGCCGTCCTGGTTGACCGCGCTGCCGCGCACCACCGCCAGCACCCGGTGCCCGTTGCGGCGCGCGTCCGAGAGCCGCTCGACCAGCAGCATGCCCACGCCCTCGGCCCAGCTGGTGCCGTCCGCCGCCGCCGAGAACGGCTTGCAGCGGCCGTCGACGGCGAGACCGCGCTGCCGGCTGAACTCGATGAAGGAGTCGGGCGACACCATCACCGTCACGCCGCCCGCGAGGGCGATGCCGCATTCGCCGGAGCGCAGCGCCCCGGCCGCCATGTGCAGGGCGACCAGCGAGGAGGAGCAGGCGGTGTCCACCGTGATGGCGGGGCCCTCCAGGCCGAAGGTGTACGCGAGCCGGCCGGAGGCGACGCTGGTCGTGGTGCCGGTCAGCACGTGGCCCTCGACGCCGTCCGGCAGCACCGCGCCCTGCCCGTAGCCGGAGGAGGTCATGCCGACGAAGACGCCGCCCTGGCTGCCGCGTACGGCGGTGGCGTCGATGCCGGCGTCCTCGAAGGCCTCCCAGGCGGCCTCCAGCAGCAGCCGCTGCTGCGGGTCCATCGCCAGGGCCTCGCGCGGGGAGATCCCGAACAGGCCGGCGTCGAACTCGCCCGCGCCGGCGAGGAAGCCGCCGGAGCGGACATAGGTGTGCCCCTGCCGGTCGGGGTCCGGGTCGTAGAGGCCCTCGACGTCCCAGCCGCGGTCGGTCGGGAAGTCGACGATCGCGTCCCCGCCGGCCGCGACCAGCCGCCAGAGGTCCTCGGGGCCCTCGACACCGCCGGGGAAGCGGCAGCTCATGCCGATGATCGCGATCGGCTCGTCGGTGGCGGCGGTGGCCGTCGCGGCCGGGCCGGAGTCGAGCCCGCCGACCAGGTAGCGGGTCATCTCGCCGATGGTCGGGTGGTCGAACACGGCGGTGGCGGGCACCGGGGTGCCGGTGCCGGCCGCCAGGCGCTTGCCCAGCTCGACGGCGGTCAGCGAGTCGAAGCCGAGGTCCTTGAAGGTCCGGCCGGTCTCCAGGCCGCTCGGGTCGGCGTGCCCGAGCACCGCGGCGACCTCGGCGCGGACGACGGCCAGGGTCTCCCGCTCGCGCTCGGCGGCGGACAGTGCGGCGATCCGGCCGCTGAGGGCGGCCGCGCCGTCGGTGCCGGCGGCGGCCGCGGCGGTGCGCGGGCCGGGCAGGTCGGCGAGCAGCGGGCTGGGCCGGGCGGAGGTGAAGGAGGCCGTGAAGGTCGTCCAGTCGACGTCGGCGACGACGACGGTGGTCTCGTCCCGGTCGACGGCCCGGTCCAGCGCGGCCAGGGCCAGCCGCGGGTCCATGGCCGGGATGCCGCGGCGGCTCAGGAAGTCCGCGCCGCGGCCGTCCGGGCCGCCGGACCACGGGCCCCAGGCGACGGAGGTGGCCGGCAGGCCGAGCGACCGGCGGTGCTCGGCCAGCGCGTCGAGGTAGCTGTTGCCGGCCGCGTAGGCGGCCTGGCCGCCGCTGCCCCAGACCCCGGCGATCGAGGAGAACAGCACGAAGGCGTCCAGCGGCACGTCCGCGAGCGCGGCGTGCAGCCGGGCGGCACCGGCGGTCTTGGCGGCGAGGACGGCCGCGAACTCTGCCGGACCGGTCAGCTCCAGGGCCTCGGTCGGGCCGACCTCGGCGGTGAGGACCACGCCCGCGACGGGGTGCTCGGCCAGCAGCGCGGCGAGCGCGTCGGCGTCGGCGAGGTCGCAGACGGCCACGGTGGCCGGGGTGCCGGCCCCGGTCGACTCGGCGGCGAAGTCGGCGAGTTCCCCGGACGGTGCGGAGGCGACCAGCAGCAGGTGCGCCGCGCCGCGGCCGGCCGCCCAGCGGGCGGCCTGGCGGCCGAGGGCACCGTCGGCTCCGGCGACCAGGACGGTGCCGGTCAGCCGCCGGCCCTCGCCGGCGGGCGCGGGCTCGGGGGCGCGCAGCAGCCGGGCGGCGTAGGTCCCGGAGGACCGTACGGCGCTCTGGTCCTCACCGGTGGCACCCGAGAGGAGGGCCGCGAGGCGCCGCCCGGCGCGCTCGTCGAGCACCGGCGGCAGGTCGATCAGGCCGCCGGTGCGGTCCGGGTGCTCCAGCGCCAGCGACCGGCCGAAGCCCCAGAGCTGGGCCTGCACCGGGTGGTCCAGCCGGTCGGCCCGGCCGGTGGAGACGGCGCCCCGGGTCAGGGTCCACAGCGGGGCGGTGATCCCGGCGTCCCCGAGCGCCTGCACCAGCGTCAGCGACACCGCCAGGCCGGCGGGCAGCACCGTCCCGGGCAGCGGCTCCTCGGCCAGGCCGGCCAGCGAGACCACGCCGGCGAACGGCTCGGCCGCGGGAAGCGCCGCGCGGAGGGTGTCGGCCAGGGCCGTACGGCCGACGGCCGGGTCGGCCACGACCAGGGTCACGGTCTGCGCACCGGCGGTGCGGATCGCCGCGACCACCTCCTCGGCGGTGGTCTCCTCGGCGGTCACCACCAGCCAGGTGCCGGTCAGGGCGACCGCCCGGCGCGGGGCGTCCACCGGCTTCCAGCCGATCCGGTAGCGCCAGGAGTCCAGCGTCGAGCGGTCCCGGCGGCGGCGTCGCCAGTCGGCCAGCGCGGGCAGCACCGAGCCGAGCAGTTCCGGCGTGTCGTCCAGCCGCAGCGCCTCGGAGAGCTCGGCCAGGTCCTCGCGTTCCACGGCGTCCCAGAACCGGGCCTCGGTCGGGTCGCCCTCGGCCGCCGGGGCGGCGGCCTGCTCCAGCCAGTGGCGCTCGCGCTGGAAGGCGTAGGTCGGCAGCTCGACCGGGCGCCCTGCGGGCAGCAGCGTGGTGAAGTCGACGGCCACGCCGGCGGTCCAGGCCTCGGCCAGGGCGGTCAGCAGTTGCTCGGGGCCGCCCTGGCCGCGCCGCAGCGTGCCCAGCACGGCCGTCGCGGTCTCGGCCGCGTCGGCGGTCTCCTGCACGCCGACCGTCAGCACCGGGTGGGGGCTGCACTCGACGAACACCGAGCGGCCGCTGCCGAGCAGCGCGCGGGTGGCCTCCTCGAAGCGCACCGGGGAGCGCAGGTTGTCGAACCAGTACTCCGCGCCCATGCGGGCGGTGTCGATCGGGGTGCCGGTCAGGGTGGAGTAGAGCGGCACGGTGGAGGTCACCGGGGCGACCTCGGCCAGGTCGTCCAGGATGCGCCCGCGCAGCCGGTCGACCTGGGCGGAGTGCGAGGCGTAGTCCACCGGGATCCGGCGGGCCCGCACCTCCCGCTCCTCGCAGAGCGCCATCAGCGCGTCCAGCGCGCCGGGCTCGCCCGAGACCACCGTCGAGGACGGGCCGTTGAACGCGGCCACCGAGATCCGGCCGTCGAACGAGCCGATCAGCTCCTCGACCACCACGCTGCCCGCCGCGACGGACACCATGCCGCCGCCACCGGCGAGTTCGACAATGGCCCGGCTGCGCAGCGCGACCACCCGGGCACCGTCCTCGACGGACAGCGCACCCGCCACCACCGCGGCGGCGATCTCACCCTGCGAGTGGCCGATCACGGCCGACGGCTCCACACCGTGTGCCCGCCACACCTCGGCCAGCGACACCATCACGGCCCACAGCACCGGCTGGACCACGTCCACCCGGTCCAACTCCGCGCCCGAACGCAGCACCTCGGTCAGCGACCAGTCCGTGAACGGCGCCAACGCCGCCTCGCACGCGGCCAAACGCGCCGCGAACACCGGTGAGGCCTCGGCGAGTTCCCACGCCATACCCACCCACTGCGAGCCCTGGCCCGGGAACACGAACACCACGTCACCGGGAACGACCCGGCCCCGGACCACACCCTCGCCACCGAGCACCGCGAGGCCGTCCAGCAGCGCCTCCCGGTCCGCACCCAGCACCACCGCACGGTGCTCCAGACCCGCCCGCGACAGCAGCGCGGACGCCACATCCGCCACCGACGCCTCCGGACGCCCCAGCACGAACTCCCGCAGCCGCTCCGCCTGCGCACCCAACGCCGCCGGCGTCCGGCCCGACAGCAGCCACGGCAGTACACCCCCGGCCTCCGTCGGCTCCTCGGCCGCCGTCGCGGGCGCGGCCTCCAGGATCAGGTGCGCGTTGGTGCCGCTCATGCCGAACGAGGAGACGCCCGCCCGGCGCGGGCGACCGGCCTGCGGCCAGGGGCGCGCCTCGGACAGCAGCTCCACGGCGCCCGTCGCCCACTCCACGTGCGGGGACGGCTCGTCCGCGTGCAGCGTGGCCGGCAGGACGCCGTGCCGCATCGCCAGCACCATCTTGATCACACCCGCCACACCGGCGGCGGCCTGGGTGTGCCCGATGTTGGACTTCACCGAGCCCAGCCACAGCGGCTCGCCGGCCCGCTCCTGGCCGTAGGTGGCCAGCAGGGCGTGCGCCTCGATCGGGTCGCCCAGCGTGGTGCCGGTGCCGTGCGCCTCGACGGCGTCGACCTCGGCGGCCGCGACTCCGGCGTTGGCCAGCGCCTGCCGGATCACCCGCTCCTGCGACGGGCCGTTCGGCGCCGTCAGACCGTTCGACGCACCGTCCTGGTTGATGGCGGTGCCGCGGATCACCGCCAGCACCTGGTGCCCGTTGCGGCGGGCGTCGGAGAGCCGCTCCAGCATGACCAGGCCGACGCCCTCGGCCAGCCCGAAGCCGTCCGCACCCGAACCGAAGGCCCGGCAGCGGCCGTCCTCGGACAGTCCGCGCAGCCGGCTGAACTCGATGAACAGGCCCGGGGTGGACATCACGGCGGCGCCGCCGGCCAGGGCGAGGTCGCACTCGCCGCCCCGCAGCGACTGGACCGCGAGGTGCAGGGCGACCAGCGAGGAGGAGCAGGCGGTGTCGACGGTGACCGCCGGGCCCTCCAGGCCGAGCGCGTACGCCACCCGGCCGGAGGCGACGCTGCCCGCGCTGCCGGTGACCCGGTAGCCCCCGTAGTTCTCCAGGGCATGGTCCATCCGCGGGCCGTACTCCTGGGTGGCGACACCGGTGAACACGCCGGTGGCGCTGTGCCGCAGCGTGGTCGGGTCGATCCCGGCGCGCTCGACGACCTCCCAGGCCGTCTCCAGCAGCAGCCGCTGCTGCGGGTCCGCGGCGGCCGCCTCGCGCGGCGAGATGCCGAAGAACGCGGCGTCGAACAGGTCCGCGTCGTACAGGAAGCCGCCCTCACGGGTGTACGAGCGGCCCGGCTCGTCGGGGTCCGCGTGGTACAGCCGGTCGAGGTCCCAGCCGCGGTTGGCGGGCAGGGTGGAGATCATGTCGCCGCGTTCGGCGACGACCTGCCACAGCTCCTCGGGCGAGCCGATGCCGCCGGGGAAGCGGCAGCCCATCGCGACGATCGCGATCGGCTCGCCCGGGGCGGCGGTCGCGGCCCTGGCCGCCGCCGGCGCCGGGCCGGTGCCGGCGGCGTCGGTCAGCAGGGCGAGCAGGTGGTCGGCGAGCGCGTTCGGCGTGGGGTGGTCGAAGGCGACGGTGGTGGGCAGCCGCAGGCCCGACGCCGCGTTCAGCCGGTTGCGGAACTCCACCGCGATCAGCGAGTCGAAGCCGAGCGCCTTGAACGCGCCGTCCACCGCGATCCCGGCCGGGTCGGCGTGGCCCAGCGCGGTCGCGGCACTGGAGCGGACCAGGTCCAGCAGGGTGCGGCGGCGGTCGGCGGCGGGCAGCACGGTCAGCCGGTCGGCGAGACCGCTCGCCGCCGCGGCGGCCGACGCCCGGCGCAGCGGGGTGCGGATCAGGCCGCGCAGCACCGCGGGGACGGCCTCGGCGCGCCCGGCCGCCTCGGCGACCGCGATCCGGGCCGGGGCGATCAGCGGGCGGCCGTCGGCGAGGGCCGCGTCGAAGAGCGCGAGGCCCTGCTCGGCGGTCATCGGTGCCAGGCCGCCGCGGACCAGGCGGGCCCGGTCGGCCTCGCCGAGCCGGCCGCCCATGCCCTCGCCGTGCGCCCAGAGGCCGGAGAGCAGCGCCTGGGCGGGCAGCCCGAGGGCGTGCCGGTGCTGGGCGAGCGCGTCGAGGAAGCCGTTGGCGGCGCCGTAGCTGCCCTGGCCGGCGGCGCCGACGGTGCTGGCCAGCGAGGAGAAGAGCACGAACGCGCTCAGGTCGAGGTCGCGGGTGAGCCGGTGCAGGTTCCAGGCCGCGTCGGCCTTGGGGCGCAGCACGGCGTCCAGCTGCTCGGGGCGCAGCCGCTGCACGGAGGCGTCGTCGACCACGCCGGCGGCGTGCACCACGGCGGTGAGCGGGTGCTCGGCCGGGACGGCGGCCAGCAGGGCGGCCAGGGCGGCCGGATCGGCCGCGTCGCAGGCGGCGGCGGTGACCTCGGCGTCCAGCCCGGCGGTCAGCTCCGCGAGTTCCCCGGCGGGCAGGCCGCGGCGGCCGACCAGCAGCAGGTGGCGGACCCCGTGCGCGGTGACCAGGTGCCGGGCCAGCACGCGGCCGATGGCGCCGGTGCCGCCGGTCAGCAGGACGGTGCCGTCCGGGTCGAACGGGGTGCGGGCGGGCTCGGCCCCGGCGAGCGGGGCGGGTCCGGCCTTGACCAGCCGCGGCGCCAGCAGGCGGCCGGCGCGCAGCGCGAGCTGCGGCTCGTCGCCGGCGAGGGCGTCGCGCAGGGCCTCGTCGGTGGGCCGCTCGCCGTCGTGGTCGAGGATCAGGATGCGGCCGGGGTGCTCGATCTGGGCGCTGCGGGCCAGGCCGAGGACGGCGGCCGCGGCGAGGTCGCGCACCTCCTCGTCCGGGCCGGTGGCGAGGGCCTGCCGGGTGAGCAGGACGAGTCGGGAGTCGGCCCGGCCCTCCTCGGCGAGGAAGGCCTGGATCAGCTCGAGGGCGCTGCGGGTCAGGGCGTGCGCGCTCTCGGCGGGGGCGTCGGGGTCGCCGGTGACCGGGAGGAGGACGGCCTCGGGCGCCGGGCCGCCGTCGAGCGGCGGCAGGCCCTGGGCGAGGTCGGCCGGGGCGGTCCGGACGGCGCCGCCGGTGGCGGCGCTGGCGGCGGGGATCCAGTCGAGCCGGTGGAGCGGGTCGGCGGTGCTCCGGCCGGCGGCCGACCGCTCCGGGTCGACGGCCCGCAGGACGAGCGCGTCGACGTCCAGGACGGCGGCGCCCGCCGGGTCGCTCAGCGTGACGGCGTAGCCGCCCTCGGGGCCGGCGGGCGCGGCGTGCACCCGGACGGCGGTGGCCCCGGCGGCGTGCAGCCGGACGCCGGCGAACGAGAAGGCGAGCCGGGTGGTCGCCGGGTCGCCGTCGAGCAGCAGCACGTGCAGCGCGGCGTCCAGCAGCGCCGGGTGGATGCCGAAGCCCTCGGTCGGGAGCGTCTCGGGGAGGGTGACCTCGGCGAACAGCTCCTCGCCGCGCCGCCAGGCGGCGGTCAGACCCTGGAAGGCCGGGCCGTAGGCGTAGCCGCGCCCGGCCAGGCCGGGGTAGGCGTCCTGGACCGTGAGCGGGACGGCGCCGGCGGGCGGCCAGGCGCCCTGCGGTGCGGGCGCGGCGGTCGGCCCGGCGGTCAGCGCGCCGGTGGCGTGCCAGGTCCAGGGGCGGTCCTCGGCGGCGGCCCGCGGGCGGGAGTGGACGGTGACGGGGCGGCGGCCCGCCTCGTCCGGCGGCAGCAGCACCACCTGGATCTGGACGGAGCCGTCGGCCGGGAGGACCAGCGGGCTCTGGAGGGTGAGCTCCTCCAGGTGCGGGTGGCCGCAGCGCAGGCCCGCGTGCAGCGCGAGGTCGACGAGCGCGGAGCCGGGCAGCACGACCGCGCCGTTGACCACGTGGTCGGCGAGCCAGGGCTGGTCGGCGGTGGCGAGCCGGCCGGTGAGGACGAGGGTGTCGTCGCCCGCGAGGGTGACGGCGGCGCCGGCCAGCGGGTGGTCGGCGGGGTCGAGGCCGAGACCGGTGGCGTCGGTCGAGCCGGCGCCGGGCGCCAGCCAGTACCGCTCGCGCTGGAAGGGGTAGGTGGGCAGCGGGACCCGCCGGGCGGAGCCGGGGAAGGCGTCCGCCCAGTCCACCGCGACGCCGGCGACGTACGCCTCGGCGAGCGCGCCGAGGAACCGCTCGGGGCCGCCGTGGTCGCGGCGCAGGGTGCCGAGGGCGGCGCCGCCGCGGCCGTCGGCCTCCAGGGTCTCCTGGACACCGACGGTGAGCACGGGGTGCGGGCTGGACTCGACGAAGGTGCGGTGGCCGGCCGCGAGCAGCGCCCGCACGGTGGGCTCGAAACGCACCACCTGGCGCAGGTTGCGGAACCAGTAGTCGGTGTCGAGTGCGGTGGTCGCCAGCAGGCCGCCGGTGACGGTGGACCAGAAGGCCGTGTGGCCTTCGCGCGGCTCGATCCCGGCGAGGGCCTCGGCCAGCTTCTCGCGCAGCGGGTCGACGGCCGGCGAGTGCGAGGCGTAGTCGACCGGAACGCGCCGGGCGCGGACGTCCTGGGCCTGGCACTGGGCGACGAACTCGTCGAGGGCCTCGGCCTCCCCCGCGACCACGGTGGCGGACGGGCCGTTGTGCGCGGCGACGGTGATCCGGCCGTCGAAGCGGGCGATGCGCGCCTCGACCTCGGCGGTCGGCAGCGGGATCGACGCCATGCCCCCGGTGCCCGCGATGGCGCGCAGGTAGCGGCTGCGCAGGGCGACGATCCGGGCGGCGTCGGCCAGGGTGAGGCCGCCGGCGACGTGCGCGGCGGCGATCTCGCCCTGGGAGTGGCCGATCACGGCGGCGGGGACGACGCCGGAGTGCCGCCAGAGCTTCGCCAGCGACACCATCACGGCGAACAGCGCGGGCTGCACCACGTCGACGCGCTCCAGCGAGGGGGCGCCGGGGGCGCCGTGCAGCACGTCGATCAGCGACCAGTCGGTGTGCGGGGCGAGGGCCTCGGCGCACGCGGTGAGCTCGGCGCGGAAGACCTCGGAGGAGGCGTACAGCTCGGCGGCCATGCCCTCCCACTGGGAGCCCTGGCCGGGGAAGACGAACACGGGGCCGTCGGGGGCGCCGGCCGTGCCGGTGGTCAGGTTGGCGGCGGGCAGTTCCCGGGTCAGCGCGTCCAGGCCGGCCAGCAGCTGCTCGCGGTCGGCGGCGACCACCACGGCGCGCCGGTCGAAGGCGGCCCGGGCGGTCAGCGACAGGCCGAGGTCGGCGAGGGACGCGGCGGCGGCCGGCCCGGCGCCGGCGCGGACGGCCTCGGCCAGCCGGGCGGCCTGGGCGCGCAGCGCGGCGTCGCCGTGGGCGGAGAGCGGGAACGGCAGCGGGCCGGTCCCGGTGGCGGCGGGGGCCGCCGGGGCGTCCTGCGGCACGCTCTCGACGATCATGTGGGCGTTGGTGCCGCTGATGCCGAAGGAGGAGACCGCGGCGCGGCGCGGACGTCCGCGCTCGGGCCAGTCCCGGGCCTCGGTCAGCAGCCGGACGCCGCCGGCGCTCCAGTCCACCCGGCTGGAGGGGGTGTCCGCGTGCAGGGTGCGCGGCAGCGTGCCGTGCCGCATCGCCTGCACCATCTTGATGATCCCGGCGACGCCGGCGGCGGCCTGGGTGTGCCCGATGTTGGTCTTCACCGAGCCGAGCCAGAGCGGGTCCTCGGCGGCGCGGTCCCGGCCGTAGGTGGCCAGCAGCGCCTGGGCCTCGATCGGGTCGCCGAGGGCGGTGCCGGTGCCGTGCGCCTCGACGGCGTCCACGTCGGCGGCGGCGAGCCCGGCGCCGGCCAGCGCCTGGCGGATCACCCGCTCCTGGGAGGGGCCGTTCGGCGCGGCGAGGCCGTTGGAGGCGCCGTCCTGGTTGATGGCGCTGCCGCGGATCACCGCGAGCACCGGGTGGCCCAGCCGCTCGGCGTCGGAGAGCCGCTCCAGGGCCAGCAGGCCCACGCCCTCGCCCCAGCCGGTGCCGTCGGCGCCCTCGGCGAAGGCCTTGCAGCGGCCGTCGGCCGACAGGCCCTGCTGCTTGCTGAACTCGATGAACATGCCGGGCGTCGCCAGCACGGTGGCGCCGCCGGCCAGGGCCATGTCGCACTCGCCGAGGCGCAGCGACTGGGCGGCGAGGTGCAGGGCGACCAGCGAGGAGGAGCAGGCCGTGTCGACGGTGACCGCCGGGCCCTCCAGGCCGAGCACGTAGGCGATCCGGCCGGAGGCGACGCTCGCGGTGTTGCCGGTCAGCAGGTGGCCTTCGAGGTCGGCCGGGGCCTGGTGCAGCCGGGGGCCGTAGTCCTGGGCGGTGGCGCCGACGAACACGCCGGTGCGGCTGCCGCGCAGCACGGCCGGGTCGACGCCGAGGCGCTCGACGGCCTCCCAGGCGGTCTCCAGCAGGAGCCGCTGCTGCGGGTCCATGGCGAGGGCCTCGCGCGGGGAGATGCCGAAGAACGCCGCGTCGAAGCGGGTCGCGTCGGTCAGGAACGCCCCGGCGGGGGTGAGCGTGCCGGTCGGGTTGCGGCCCTCGTCGGCGTAGACGCCCGCGATGTCCCAGCCGCGGTCCTCGGGGAAGCCGGTGACCAGGTCGCGGCCGTCGAGGACCGCCTGCCACAGGGTCTCGGGGGTGTCGATGCCGCCCGCGTAGCGGCAGCTCATCGCGACGATCGCGATCGGCTCGGCGCTCACGGCGCCGGGGGCGGGCGTCGCGGGCGCGACGGCGGCGGGCTCGCCGTAGAGCAGGCCGGACAGGTGCTCGGCCAGGCGCAGCGGGGTCGGGTGGTCGAAGACCAGGGAGTCCGGCAGCCGCAGCCGGGTGGCCGCGGCGAGGCGGTCGCGCAGTTCCACGGCGGTGAGCGAGTCGAAGCCCAGGTCGCGGAAGGTGAGCCGGGCGTCCACGTCGCCGGGGGTCTCGTAGTCGAGGACGGCGGCGACCTGGGCGCGGATCTGGTGCAGCAGCGCCCGCTCGTCCCGCCGCTCGGCGGCGGGCCCGGTCGGGGCCTCGACCGGGGCCGGCGCGGCGGGAGCGGGTTCGACGGCCGGACGGGCGGCCGCGTCCAGCCAGAAGCGGCGGCGCTGGAAGGCGTAGGTGGGCAGGTCGACCGGTCGGGGGGCGTGGCCCGCGAAGAGGGCGTCCCAGTCCAGCGGCGCGCCGGCGGTGTAGAGCCGGGCGACGGCGCCGAGCAGGGTCTCCGCGTCGTCGCGGTCCTTGCGCAGGGCCGGGGCCAGCAGGCCCTGGGCGCCGGCCTGCCGGGCCATCGCGCAGAGCACGCCGTCCGGGCCGACTTCGAGGAAGCGGGTGACGCCCTCGCGGTGCAGGGTGTCGACGCCGTCGGCGAAGCGGACGGCCTCGCGGACCTGGCGGACCCAGTAGTCGGGGGTGGTGAGCAGCCCGGGCTCGGCGATCCCGCCGGTCAGGTTGGAGACGACCGGGATGCGCGGCTCGGCGAAGGTCAACTCCGCGAGCACGGCGGCGAATTCGGCGAGCATCGGCTCCATCAGCGCCGAGTGGAAGGCGTGCGAGACCGTCAGCCGGCTGGTCTTGCGGCCCTCGGCCCGCCAGCGGGCCGCGAACTCCTCCACCACCTCGGTCGGACCGGAAACCACCACGGAGGTCGGGCCGTTGACGGCCGCCACGTCCAGGCGGTCACCGATCTCCGAGCGCACCTCGGCCTCGGCGGCCTGCACCGCCAGCATCGCCCCGCCGCTCGGCAGCGCCTGCATCAGCCGGCCCCGCGCCGCCACCAGGGCGCACGCGTCGGCGAGCGAGAACACGCCCGCCACATGGGCGGCCGCGATCTCACCGATCGAGTGCCCGAGCAGGAACTCCGGTGCCACGCCCCAGGATTCGAGCAACCGGAACGACGCCACCTCGACCGCGAACAGCCCGGCCTGCGCCCACACCGTCCGGTCCAGGTCCTCCGCACCCGCGAACACCACGCTGCGGACCGATCCGCCGAGCAGCGGGTCGAGCTCCGCGCACAGCTCGTCGAAGGCGGTCGCGAAGGCGGGGTGGGCCTCGTACAGGCCCCGGCCCATGCCGACCCGCTGCGCGCCCTGGCCGGTGAACAGGAAGGCCGTGCGGCCCTCGTCCGTCTCCCCCGAGACCACCCCGCGCACCGGCTCGCCGGCGGCCAGCGAGCCGAGGCGGCGCAGCAGTTCGTCCCGGCCGCGGCCGAGCACGGCGGCCCGGTGGCCGAAGGCCGCGCGGGTGGTGGCCAGCGAGTGGCCGACGTCGGCCGGGTCGGCGGCGGGCGTGGCCTCCAGGTGGGCGCGCAGCCGGGCGGCCTGCTCGCGCAGCGCGTCCTCGGTGCGGCCCGACAGCGGCCAGAGCACCGGCGCGTCG
This sequence comes from Kitasatospora sp. NPDC091257, assembly GCF_044757675.1. Classification (NCBI taxonomy): domain Bacteria; kingdom Bacillati; phylum Actinomycetota; class Actinomycetes; order Kitasatosporales; family Streptomycetaceae; genus Kitasatospora; species Kitasatospora sp. NPDC091257. Next base: position 1,493 of record NZ_JBIVVI010000036.1, on the reverse strand, counting down.
GCGTCGGCGGTCCGCTCGCGCGGGTCCTCGGCCCGGCCGGGCCACTCCGTGAGCACGACGTGGCAGTTGGTGCCGCCCATGCCGAAGGAGCTGACACCCGCGATCCGCGGGCCCTCGGGCCAGGGTTCGAGGGCGGTCTGCACCCGCAGACCGAGGTCGTCCAGGGGGATGCGCGGGTTGGGCCGTTCGAAGTTGAGGCTCGGCGGGAGCTGCCGGTTGGCCACCGACAGGACGGCCTTGAGCAGGCCGGCCGCGCCGGCGGCGCCTTCGAGGTGGCCGATGTTGGTCTTGGCGGAGCCGACCCGCAGCGCGGCGTCGGGGGTGCGGCCGGCGCCGAGGACGGCGCCGAGGGCCGCCGCCTCGACCGGGTCGCCGACGGCCGTGCCGGTGCCGTGCAGTTCGACGTAGCGCACCGCGTCGGGGGCGATCCCGGCGCGCCGGTAGGCGGCGCCGAGCACGTCGGCCTGGGCGTCGCGGCTGGGGGTGGTCAGGCTGTCGCCGCCGCCGTCGTTGTTGACGGCGCTGCCGCGGATGACGGCGTAGATCCGGTCGCCGTCGGCGACGGCCCGGGCGACGGTCTTGAGGGCGACGACCACGCCGCCCTCGCCGCGGACGTAGCCGTTGGCCCGCTCGTCGAAGGTGTAGCAGCGGCCGTCCGGGGAGAGCGCGCCGAAGCGGGCCGCACTGACGGTGCTCTCCGGGGCCGCGATCAGGTGCACGCCGCCGGCCAGGGCGAGGGTGGCCTCGCCGCGCCGCAGGCTGTCGGCGGCGACGTGCACCGCGACCAGGGAGGAGGACTGTCCGGCGTCGACGGTCATGCTGGGGCCGCGCAGGCCGACGGCGTAGGAGACCCGGTTGGCGATCAGGCCGCGCTGCAGGCCGGCCAGCGAGTGCGGGCCGATCTGCGCGGCGCCGCCGCGCTGGGCGAGGGTGGCGTAGTCGGAGGCCATCACGCCGACGAAGACGCCGGTCCGGCTGCCGCGCAGGGCGTCCGGCACGATCCGGGCGTCCTCCAGCGCCTCCCAGCTCAGCTCCAGCATGAGCCGCTGCTGCGGGTCCATGGCGGTGGCCTCGCGCGGCGAGATGCCGAAGAAGCCCGGGTCGAACCCGTCGATCCGGTCGAGGAAGCCGCCGCGGCGCGGGACGTCCCGCTCGGCGAGGTCGCCCCGGTCGAGGGGGACGTCACCGATCGCTTCCACGCCGTCGCACAGCAGCTTCCAGAAGGCCCGCGGGGTCGCGGCGCCCGGCAGTCGGCAGGCGAGTCCTACGACGGCGATGGCAGCGTCATCGGCATGGACCTCAGGCATGGGACACCTCAACACGTAATGCGCCGGAAATAGCCGAACGGAATTCACGGGTGGAATTGCCCACCCGTCGACCTGGGCGGATTGGCGTTTCGCAAGGGCCACCGCGGTCCGCCGGGTGGAATTCCCCGGCGTACCCGATGGCGCGTCATCCGCGAGCTTAGGGAGCGAACCGACCGGCACCAACCC
>NZ_JBIVVI010000035.1:0-17533 GCF_044757675.1 Kitasatospora sp. NPDC091257 | reverse complement strand
GCCTGAACTACATGAACACCCGCTACGGCAGCCCCTGCGCCGCCTGGTCGTTCTGGCAGGCCCACCACTGGTACTAGGCCGGACCACCGGTTCGGCTCCCCCGGGCCCGTGACGCACCCCGCGTCGCGGGCCCCCGGCGCACGTTCCCGCAGGCCGGGAGCCGGTACGGGCGTGGACGCGTCCGGAAGGCGGCGTGAAGATATGGCGCGCACTCGTACGATTTGCCACTGATTGATCGGAATTACGGACCGTCAGACCTTTGCCACGGTCCGCAGGCCCTCTTACGCTCCGGCGTCATGCCCTCACCCCTGATCAGCGTCGTGCTCCCCGCCTACGACCAGCACGAACAGCTCGCCGACTGCCTGGACTCGCTGCTCGCACAGTCCCTGGCCGACGTCGAGGTGATCGTCGTCGCCGACCGGTCCCCCGGGACGGCCGGCGGGCTCGCCGACGCGTACGCGGCCCGACACCCGCGGGTGTCGGTGCTGCACCTGACCGCGGCGGTCGGGGTCGGGGCCGCCCGGAACGCGGGCGCGGCACGGGCGAGCGGCGAGTACCTGCTGTTCCTGGACGCCGACCACCTGCTGCCCCGGGACGCGCTCCGGACGCTCGCCGACCGGCTCCGGCAGACCGGCCCGGTGGACGTGCTGCTGTTCGGCCACTCCCGCCGGCACCAGGACCGGGACTGGCCGGGCGGGGCCGAGGCCCTGCTCGCCGAGGCCGGCCCCGAACCGTTCGCCCCCTTCGACCGGCCCGCCCTGTTCGGCGCGCCACCGCTGATCTGGGACCGGCTGATCCGCCGCGGCCACTGGGCCGAACTGGGCCTGGCCTTCCCGCCCGGCCGCTACGAGGAGGTCCCGGTCGCGCACGCCGCGCTGCTCGGCGCCCGGAAGGCCGCCGTGCTGGCACGCGAGTGCGTGCAGCTGCGCCGCCGGGAGACCGTCCACCCGGCGAGCGGCCCGGGCAGCAGCGTCTTCGACCTGTTCGAGCAGTACGAGCGCAGCTTCGCCCTGCTGGAGGAGCAGCCGCACCTGTACGCGGTGCGCGACGCGCTGTTCGTCCGGATGATCCGGCACTACCTGTTCGTCTTCGACCTGGCCGGCTGCGTCACCCGTGCCGAGCGGCCCCAGTTCTTCCACCGCGCCGCCGAGCACCACCGCCGCTTCCAGCCGCCCGGCCACCGCCGGCCGGGCGGCCGCGAGGGGATCAAGTTCTCGCTGCTGGCGGGCGGCGCCTACCCGGCCTTCGAGGTGGCCAAGCTCTCCCACATCGCGCGGGGCACGCTCACCGGGCGGAAGTGACCCCGCTCAGACCTGGGCCACGCCGCCCTCGGCGGCCATCGCGGCGGCGATCCGGCGGGCCCGCTCGGCCCGGACCCCGGCGGGCATCGGCGGCAGCACGTCCATCCACAGCGGCAGGGTCGAGCCGCGCAGCTGCGCCATTCCCTCGGGCCGGGCGAGCAGCCACAGGTGCAGGTGCGCGGAACCGTCGCCCCAGCGGTTCACATGGACCCGGCCGATGCCGCCGAGCGACCGTACGGCCCGCTCCACCCGCTGGAGCATCGGGCCCAGCCCCGCGGAGAGTTCGGCCGGCAGGTCCAGCAGGTCGTGGTGGGCGCGCGGCCACAGGAGCAGCGTGGCGGGCAGTCCGTCCGGCTCCTCGGTGGTGCCGAGCCGCCAGTGCTCGTCCGTCCACAGGAAGTCGGTGTCCGGCCGGGCGCAGTCCGGGCAGCTCTCCGGGCCGTCCTCGCCGTTCCGGGGCGGTTCGGGCAGCTCCGGCGCCCGGAGTTCCCGGACGGTCAGCTCGCCCTCGTACGGGAAGATCTCCCAGGAGGGCGCGCCGTCCGCCGGGAAGGGCAGCGGCTCGCCGATCGGGAGGCGGGCGAGGTAGGCGTCGGGGCCGGCCGGGTCCGCGGCCGCGGATTCTTCGATCATGACCGCCGAGCGTGCCACAGGACACCCTGTCGGCGGTACCCCCGTCGTGCCCGGTACCGGTGCGGCGGTACGGCTGCGATCATCGGCGGAGCCGTACTCCTGGGAGGTCCCTGGTGAGCCGTCCGTCCGCCGCCCCCGGGGCCGAGCTGGCCCGCGCGCTGTCCGCCGTGCTGCGCGGCGAGGTCCGCTTCGGCGCCGCCGAACGCACCGTCTACAGTCAGGACGCCTCCAACTACCGGCAGTTGCCGCTCGGCGTGGTCAAGCCCGCCGACCTCGACGACGTGCGCACCGCGCTGGCGCTCTGCCGCGAGCACCGGGTGCCGGTGGTGGCGCGCGGGGCCGGGACCAGCATCGGCGGGCAGGCGATCGGCCCGGGGGCGGTGGTGCTGGACTTCCGCCGCCACCTCGGCGCGGTGCTGGAGCTCGACCCGCAGGCCCGCACCGCGCGCGTCCAGCCCGGCACCGTGCTGGACGACCTCCAGCGCGCCGCCCGGCCCCACGGGCTGCGCTTCGGCCCCGACCCGTCCACGCACAGCCGCTGCACCCTCGGCGGCATGATCGGCAACGACTCCTGCGGCTCGCACTCGCTGGCCTGGGGGCGCACCGCCGACAACGTCGAACGGCTGGAGCTGCTGCTCGCGGACGGCACCGAGCTGACCGTCGGCGGGCGGCTCACCGCCGCGGAGCGCGCCGCGCTCGCCGCACGGCCCGGGCGGGTCGGCGAACTCCACACCGAGCTGCAGGAGTTCACCGACCGCAACCTCGCCGTCATCCGGCAGGGCATGCCGCAACTGCCCCGCCGCACCTCCGGCTACCCGCTGGACGCGCTGCTGCCCGAGCACGGCCACGACCTGGCCCGGGCGCTCACCGGCACCGAGGGCACCTGCGCACTGCTGCTCGGCGCCACCGTCCGCCTGGTCGAGGACCCGCCCGCGCGGGCCCTGGTGGTGGCCGGCTACCCCGACGAGGGCGCCGCCGCCGACGCCGTCCCGGCACTGCTCCCGTACGGTCCGCTGACCGCCGAGGGCATGGCGGCCGACCTGATCGCCGCGCTGCTCGCCGCCGGCCCGCGCCCGCCCGCACTGGACCGGCTGCCCGCCGGCGAGTGCTGGCTGTTCCTGGAGACCGGCGGCGACACCCCGTTGGCCGCCTACCAGGCCGCCCGCCGGCTGGGCGACGCGGTGCGCCGCGAGCGCTCGGCCTCCGTCGCCCTGGTCACCGACCCGGTCGAGCAGCGCCAGCTGTGGGCCGTCCGGGAGGCCGGTGCGGGAATCGTCACCCGGCTGCCCGGGGGCGGCGAGGCCTGGCCCGGCTGGGAGGACTCCGCCGTCCCGCCCGAGCGGCTCGGCGACTACCTGCGGGACCTGCGCGCCCTGCTGCGCCGGCACAGCCTGCGCGGCGTCCCGTACGGGCACTTCGGCGACGGCTGCGTGCACCTGCGGATCGACTTCCCGCTGGACGAACCCCAAGGGGTGCTGGTCTTCCGGGAGTTCCTGGAGCAGGCGGCCGATCTGGCGGTCTCGTACGGTGGTTCGCTCTCCGGCGAGCACGGCGACGGCCAGGCCCGCTCGGAGCTGCTGCCGCGCATGTACCCGCCCGAAATCATCGGCCTCTTCGGCGAGTTCAAGCGGATCTGGGACCCGGAGAACCTGCTCAACCCGGGCGCCCTGGTCGATCCCCGCCCGCTCGACGCCGACCTGCGCTTCGTCACGGCCCCGCGCCGCACGCTGCCGCTGGCCCTCCCGTACGAACAGGACGGCGGCAGCCTGGTCAAGGCGGTGCACCGCTGCGTGGGCGTCGCCAAGTGCGTGGCCCCGGGCAGCGGGGTGATGTGCCCGAGCTACCTGGCCACCGGCGAGGAGCGGCACTCCACCCGGGGGCGGGCCCGGCTGCTCGCCGAGATGCTGCGCGGGGACGCCGTCCCGGACGGCTGGCGTTCGGAGGAGGTCCGGGAGGCGCTGGACCTCTGCCTGAGCTGCAAGGGCTGCGCGAGCGACTGCCCGGTCCACGTCGACATGGCGACCTACAAGTCCGAGTTCCTGTACCAGCACTACCGGCACCGGCCGCGCCCGCTCGCGCACTACTCGATGGGCTGGCTGCCGCTCTGGCTGCGGGCCGCCGCGCTCGCGCCCGGGGCCGCCAACACGCTCGCCCGCTCCCGGGCCGGCGGGCTGATCAAGCGGCTCGGCGGGATCGACCCGCGCCGGGTGCTGCCCGTCCTCCCGCCGGAGACCTTCACCGCCTGGTACCGGCGGCACCGCGCCGCCCACCCGGCCCCGGCGGGCGCCCGGCCGGTGCTGCTGTGGCCGGACACCTTCTCCGACCACCTCCAGCCGAACGTGCCGCGCTCGGCCGTCGAGGTGCTGGAGCACCTGGGCTTCGACGTCCGACTGCCCGCAGGACCGGTCTGCTGCGGCCTCACCTGGTACTCCACCGGCCAACTCGGAACCGCCCGCCGGGTGTTGCGGCGCAGTCTGCGGGCGCTGACGGGAGCCGGGATCCAGGCCGACACCCCCGTGGTCGGCCTGGACCCCAGCTGCACCGCGACGCTGCGCGAGGACCTGCCCCGGCTGCTCGGCGCACCGGGCCGCCCGCTCGCCGACCGCACCCGCACCTTCGCCGAGTTCCTCGACGAGTACGCCCCGGACGCCCCGCTCCCCCGGATCCCGCTGGACGCCCTCACCCAGACGCACTGCCACCAGCACGCGGTGCTCGGCAGCACCGCCGACCGCCGGGTGGAGGCCCGGCTCGGCCTGAACAACCGGGTCCTGGACTCCGGCTGCTGCGGCCTGGCGGGCGACTTCGGCTTCACGCGGGGCCACTTCGAGGTGTCCGAGGCCATCGCGGAGCGGGTGCTGCTGCCCGAGGTGCGGGCCGCCGGGCCCCGGACGGTGGTCCTCGCGGACGGCTTCAGCTGCCGCACCCAGATCGCCCAACTCGCCGACGGGCGGCAGGCCCTGCACCTGGCGGAGCTGATCGCCGGGGAGCTGCGGTCCGCGAGGTGACGAGGGCGTCGTCAGACACGCCCCGGCGCGTCCTGCGGCTCCTTGCCGGGTGCGTGCGCCGCGAGGAAGGCCCCGCCGTGCGCCGCGGCCTCCTCCCGGGTCCGGTGGCCGACGGCGGCCCCGCCGGTCGTGCCGTCGGCGCCGGTGGCCGTCCAGCGCCAGCCGCCGGCGGCCGCGTCCTCGATCAACTCGACTGTTCCGCCGAACAGTCGAAGCGATCCCGGGCGCGCCACCGGACGACCGACGGCCTCCGGCCACTTCTTCCGGGCACCCTGCCGGGTGATGCCCCAGGCGGCGCCGAGCTGTTCGTATCCGGCGCCGTAGGAGCCCGCGGTGGCGGCCGCGCCCGCGGTGAGCCGCTTGACCTCGGCGTCCACCAGCTTCCAGGCGGACAGCACCGAGAGGGCGGCCTCGACCGGCTCGGCGTCCCACATCCGCTCCGCGGGCAGGCCGGTCGCGCGGGCGCGCACGGCGGCGGCAAGGGGGCCGAGGGCGTCGAGAAGGGCCTTGGCCAGCTCGGTCTGTTCCTCATGGGTGATCTCCGCGATCGTCATGCCGACAACCTTAGTTACCGAATCCCGCCCTGACAACCAAAGTTACCGGCGGAGCCGATCGAGGGGACCCGAACCCCGCTGCTCGGGCGCGAACGGAGTGCCCGAGGAGACCCCGCGCCAGCCCACCACCAGGGCCTCCCCCAGGAAGCCCACGCCGATCGACAGCTGGACCGGCCTGGCGTCCGGGGCCAGGCCGACGTACCCGGCGAGCGCGGCGAAACAGGCCATCACCGCGAGCGAGAGCGCCGCGACCAGGAAGGTCCGCCCGGTGTAGCGCTGCCACAGCACGCCCTCCCGCTCGTAGACCTGGATGGTGGCGCCGCGCACCGCCCCCAGCGCGAGGCCGAGCGCGGCACCCGCCGCGATCCAGCCGTAGTCGGCCGCGCCGAGGCCGTGCCGCTGGGCGAGCGCCCAAGCGCCGAGGCCGGTGAGGATCACCGGCGCCGCGAAGAGGTCCCGGGCGTTGAGCGACTCGCCGCGCAGCCGCCTGATCACCACCACCACGACCACGGCGGCGACCAGCCCCACGTACACCCAGTTGTCCATTCCACTCCCCCGAAGTTTTGTAGCTCGACCGTGCTAAATCAGCAATTTAGCTCGCCCGTGCTATAACGGCAACATGCCGAAGATCGTCGACCCCGCCGAGCGCCGCCAGGCCGTCGCCGACGCCGTCCTGCGCGTCGCGGCCCGGGAAGGGCTGGAGCACGCCTCCCTGCGCAACGTCGCCGAGGAGGCCGGACTGGCCATCGGCTCGGTACGGCACTACTTCGCCGGCGGCTCGGAGCTGATGATCTTCGCGATGGGCGAGCTGGCCCACCGGATCGAGGCCCGCATCCGGACCCACGCCGCCGTCCTGCTCGACCCGGCCACCGCCGGCACCGACCGGCGCGAACGGACCGTCCGGCTGCTCGCCGAGACCCTCCCGCTGGACGCCGGACGCCGGGAGGAGTCCGCGCTCTGGCTCTCCTTCGTCACCGCCGCCCGGACCCGGCCCGACCTGCGGCCCCGCGCCGCCGAGATGCAGGCCGGACTCGACGACCTGGTCCTCCGCGTCCTCACCGAGTCCGAGCGCTCCGGCGGCCTGGCCCCCGGCCTCGACCTCGGCGTCGAGACCCGCCGGCTCTCCGCCCTGCTGGACGGCCTCACCCTCCAGGCCGTCCAGCACCCCGACCTGGTCGGCCCGGACGAGCTGCGCGCGGTGCTGCGCCGCCACCTCGACACCCTGGCCGCTCCGGCCTCCTGACACCGCGCCAACACCCCCGGCACAATGTCGACCGTCGAGGCCGGCGAGCGGCACGCCGTCCTGCGGCTGCCCTGGTCCGACCGGCTCGCCCGCGAGGGCGGCGCGCTGTCCGGCCCGGTCTGATGGCCGCCGCCCGCAGGCGCTCGGCGGTGTCAGCCCTGGGCGGCCCCCACGGGCTCCTGCTCCGCGCAGACCGCCGAGACGAACTCGGCGACCCGCGCCCGCGGCAGACCGCGCGCGATGTCCGCCTCGCTGATCATGCCGACCAGCTTGTGCTCGGGGTGGTTGATCACCGGCAGCCGACGCACCTGGTACTGCTCCATCACCCGCAGCACCTGTTCGCAGTCCTCGTCCGCCTCCACCGTCATCGGGCGCCCCTGCGCCAGCTCGCCCGCCGTCACCGACGCCGGGTCACGGCCCTCGGCGACGCAGCGCAGCACGATGTCGCGGTCGGTCACGATCCCCAGCAGCTTGTCGCCCGGCCCGCAGATGGGCAGGGCGCCCACATGGCGTTCCCGCATGATCCGGGCGGCGGCCGCGAGCGTCTCGTGCTCGCCGATGCACTCGGCGCCCGGGTGCATGATGTCGCTGGCTATGGTCATGGTCCGCCTCCTGGCCTGGCTTCCCTTCCCCCGTCCATCGTGGTCCGGGCCGGTGGCCGACGCCACCGGGGCCGGCGCGCTCAGCCGTCCCCGGCCGGGCCCGTACGGCCGCCCTGCTCGGCCCCGTCGCCCTGCCCGGCCCGGCCGTCCGGCGACTCCGGACCGACCAGCGGCGACTTCTCCAGCACCTCCTCCAGGGGCGGGGGTTCGTGCCTGGGCTGCTCCGGTTCGAGCTCCTCCTCCGACACCTCGCCGCTCTCCATCGCCTCCTCCACGGCCTTCGCCCCGGCCGCGACCGCGGCAGCCGTCAGCAGGTTCCGCTGCTGGACCTCCGTCGCGCTGTCCAGGAAGCGCAGCAGCTCCACCGGGAAGGGCAGCACCAGCGTCGAGTTCTTCTCCGCGGCCACCTCCACCACGGTCTGCAACAGCCGCAGTTGGAGCGCGGCCGGGGTCTTGCTCATCACCGCCGCGGCGTCCGACAGCCGCTCCGAGGCCTGGTACTCGCCGTCCGCCGTGATGATCCGGGCCCGCCGCTCCCGCTCGGCCTCCGCCTGCCGGGCGATCGAGCGCTTCATCGACTCCGGCAGCGCGACGTCCTTGATCTCCACCCGATCGATCTCGATGCCCCAGCCCAGGGCCGGACTGTCGATCATCAACTCCAGCCCCTGGTTGATCGGTTCCCGGTTGGCCAGCAGGTCGTCCAGCTCGCTCTTGCCGATGATCGAGCGCAGCGAGGTCTGCGCGACCTGGGAGATCGCGAAGTTGTAGTCCTGCACGTTGACGGTGGCCTTCACCGGGTCCTCCACCCGGAAGTAGACCACCGCGTCCACCCGCACGGTCACGTTGTCCCGGGTGATGCCCTCCTGCGCCGGGATCGGCATCGTCACGATCTGCACGTTCACCTTGCGCAGCCGGTCCGCGATCGGCATCAGCGCCACCAGCCCGGGATCGCGCACCTCGTCGCGCACCTTCCCGAAGCGGAACACCACGCCCTTCTGGAACTGCTGGACGACCCTGATGCTCAGGCTCGCCCAGATCGCCCCCAGCCCGGCCAGTGCTCCGAGGGCCCCCAGCACCGCATCGACGATCATGGCGGCCTCCTCGCGGCCTGCGCGCGCACCGGCGTGTCCGGCCTCCGCCGGCCATGACCGGCCGGGGACCGCCGGGAGCAACTGATTCCACGCTACGCCTGCCCGGTCCGCGCCGGAGCGAACGTCCCGGAGCCTCTAGGATCCTGGCCATGCCGACCGTGGCCGCGTCCTCCTCGCCCGCCGACGACCCCGCCGACGACCCCGCCGGCGCCCCCGACGACCCCCGCCATCCCGCCGAGGCGGCCGGCCGGGCCGGCGGGCTCGCCGCGCTGGACCGCGTCGTCACCGGCTGCCGGGCCTGCCCGCGCCTGGTCCGGTGGCGCGAGGAGGCCGCCCGGACCAAGCGCCGCGCCTACCGGGACTGGGACTACTGGGCCCGCCCCGTCCCGGGCTTCGGGCCGCCGGACGCCCCGCTCGTCCTGGTCGGCCTCGCCCCCGCCGCCCACGGCGCCAACCGCACCGGCCGGATCTTCACCGGCGACCCCTCCGGCGACCTGCTCTACGCCACCCTGTACGAACTCGGGCTCGCCAACCGCCCCGAGTCCGTCCGCCACGGCGACGGCCTGGAGCTGTCCGGCGTCCGGATCACCGACCCGGTCCGCTGCGCCCCGCCGGACAACAAGCCCAGCACGGCCGAACGCGACACCTGCCGGCCCTGGATCACCCGGGAGCTGGAGCTGATGCGCCCCACCGTGCGCACCGTCGTCGCCCTCGGCGGCTTCGCCTGGCAGGCGATGCTGCCGGTGATCGCGGACGCCGGCTGGCGGGTCCCCCGCCCCCGCCCGGCCTTCGGCCACGCCGCCCTGGCCGTCTTCCCGGCCCGCGACGGCGGCCCGGACCTGCGGATGTACGGCTGCTACCACGTGAGCCCGCGCAACACGAACACCGGCCGGCTGACCACCGCGATGCTCCGGGACCTGCTGCGCGAGGCGGCCCGCTCGGCGGGGCTCGACCCCCGGTAGCTCGACCCCCGCCCGCCGGCGGCCTCGCTCGCACGGCCCCGCCGGCACGGCCCGCGGGCAACCGCTCCCGGCGCGGGCCGGTCAGTCGAACCGCCGGGTGGCCGTGATCCCGCCGTCCACCGGCAGCGTCACGCCCGCGACGTACGAGGCCCGGTCGCTCAGCAGCCAGGCGGCCGCCTGCGCCACCTCCTCGTCCGTACCCGGCCGGCCCAGCGGCGTGGAACGCTCCACCAGCGCGGCGAACTCCGGCCCGGACCCGAAGAACGGCTCGGTGCCCGGCGTGCGCACCACCCCGGGCGCAACGGCGTTGACCCTGATGCCGTGCCGGGCGTGATCGGCGGTGGCCGCCTTCACCAGACCGCTCAGGCCGTGCTTGGCGGCCTGCTGGGCGCCGTCGCCGAAGCCCCCGACCAGCGCCCCCACACCGGAGTTGAGCACCACCGCGCCACCGCGCCCGGCCTCCGTCATCGCCCGCAGCTGGGCCCGCAGACAGAGCCAGGTGCCGCGCAGGTTGAGCGCGTGGGTGTCGTCCCACTCCGCCTCCGAACGCTCGGTGAGCGGGGCCGGCGGCAGGCCGTTGCCCGCGTTGTCGAAGGCCGCGTCCAGCCGGCCGAAGGCCTCCAGCGCGGTGTCCACCGTCCGCTGCGCACCGGCGGCCGTGGTCAGATCGGCGGCGACCGCCACCGCCTCGGCCCCGGTGGCGCGCAGCTCGGTGGCCAGCTCCTCCACCTCGGTGCCGGAGCGGGCGGCGAGCACCAGCAGCGCGCCCTCCCGGGCGAACAGCCGGGCGGCGGCCGCGCCGATGCCCCGCCCGGCGCCGGTGACGATCGTGACCTTGTCGTCGAGAAGTCCCATGCGGCGAGCCTGCCGCCGTGCCCGCCGGCCCACCAGCGGCCGGACGCTCCCCGGGAACCGGCTTCCTGGGACAGCCAGGTCCTGGCTGTCCCGGGCGAGCTGTGGCAGCCTGACGCGCATGCCCGAGACCCCGCTGGGCGCCTTCCTCCGCGCCCGCCGCGCCCGACTCGCGCCCGCCGACGCCGGCCTGCCCGCCTCCGGACGCCGCCGTACCCCCGGACTGCGCCGCGAGGAGGTCGCCGCCCGCGCCGGGATCTCGGCCGACTACTACGCCCGCCTGGAACAGGGCCGCCAACGGGTGCCCACCGGCCCGGTCCTCGACGGCCTCGCCGAGGCCCTGCAACTGACCGCCGCCGAGCGCGGCTACCTGCACCGGCTGGCCGCCCGCCCGCACCGCCCGGCCCCGCCGCCCGCCGAAGCCCCGGCGCTCCCTCCGACCACCCTCGCCCTGCTGGACACCCTGGACGCCGCGCCCGCCTTCGTCACCGGCCCCACCTTCGACCTGCTGGCCTGGAACCGGCCCGCCGCCCTGCTGCTGGCCGGGCCGGAACGACGACCGGCCCGTGAACGCAACCTGCTCTGGCAGGTGTTCTGCTGCCCGTACCGGGACCGCTCGCAGGGCAACACGGCCGCCGAGGGCTCGATCGGCGCCGACCTGGTCGCCTCACTGCGCGCCCAGCACGCCGACCGTCCCCGCGACCGCGCCCTGCTCGCCCTGGTCCACCGGCTGTCGGCCGACAGCCCCGTCTTCGCCGAGCTCTGGGACCACCACCGCGCCGCCCCGCCCCGCCCCGGCCGCCTCCACGTCCGCCGCCTGGCTGTTCGCCGGGCCCACGACCGCGCTCTTCGTCGCCTTCTTCGCCTACCCGCTCGGCGCCAGCCTCTACCAGAGCTTCACCGCCCGCCGCGACGGCGCCGACGTCTGGGTCGGCCTGGACCAGTACCGGCGGATGCTCCACGACCCCGCCTTCCTGCACTCCCTGGTCAACACCGGCCTGATCCTCGCCGTCCAGGTACCGGTGATGATCGGCCTCGCCCTGGTGCTCGCCGTCCTGCTCAACCAGTCCTGGCTGCGCTTCAGGGCCGGCTGGCGGGCGGTGTTCTTCCTGCCCGCGATCACCACCCTGGTCGCCTACGCCGTGGTCTTCCAGGTCCTGCTGCGCACCGACGGCGGACTCGCCAACCAGTTCCTCCAGGCCCTCGGCCTCGGCCCGGTCGACTGGCTCAACTCGCCCACCTGGGCCAGGATCTCGCTGATCGGCTCGGTCACCTGGCGGTGGACCGGCTACAACGCGGTGATCCTGCTCGCCGGACTGCACGCCATCGGCCGCGACCAGTACGAGGCCGCCGCCCTCGACGGCGCCGGCGCCGTGCGCACCTACACCGGCGTGATCCTGCCGCAGCTGCGCCCGGTCGTGCTGTTCTGCGTCATCACCTCCACCATCGGCACCCTGCAACTCTTCGACGAGAACTACGTGCTGACCCGCGGCGGCCCCGGCGACGCGACCCTCACCCCCGTGGTCTACCTCTACAAGGTCGGCTTCCAGCAGCTCGACTTCGGCTACGCGGCGGCCATCGCCTGGGTGGTCGTGCTGATCATCGCGGCGGTCTCGCTGCTCCAGTTCCGGCTCTACGGAAGGGAGCGCCGCCGATGACCACCACCGCGCCGCTCAGGCCCGGCCGCACCCCACTGCCCGCCCGGCTCGGCCGGATCGCCGTCCTGGCCGCCCTCGCTCTCGGCGCCGTGCTCAGCCTGGTGCCCTTCGCCTGGATGCTGATCGCCAGCACCCACAGCAGCTCCGAACTGTTCCACTCCCCGCCGCCGTTCCTGCCCGGCGGCGAGCTGCTGCGCAACCTCGCGCACCTCCAGGAGACCATCGGCTTCGGCCAGGTGCTGCTCAACAGCCTCGGAATCGCCGTCGTCTACACCCTGCTCAGCTCGCTGCTGTCCGCGATGTGCGGCTACGGACTGGCCAAGTACCGCTTCCGCGGCCGCGGACTGCTGCTCGGCCTGGTCCTGGCGACCATGATGATCCCCCTGCAGGTGCTGCTCGTCCCGCTGTTCCAGATGATGGCCAGCCTCGGCTGGATCGACAGCTACCAGGCCGTGATCGTGCCCTTCCTGGCCAACTCCTTCGGCATCCTGCTGATGCGCCAGGGCTTCCTGGACTTCCCCGACGAACTGCTGGAGTCGGCCCGGATCGACGGCTCCGGCGAGCTGCGCACCTTCTACCAGGTCGTCCTGCCGTGCGTGCGGCCGCAACTGGGCGCGCTGGTGATCTTCACCTTCATGGGCCAGTGGAACAGCTTCATCTGGCCGCTGCTGATGCTCAACACCGAGGACAAGTACACCGTGCCGGTCGCGCTCAACACGCTGACCGGGCTGACCCACGTCGACTACTCCGGCCTGATGCTCGGCTCCTTCCTGGCCACCCTCCCGCTGATGGTGCTCTTCCTGGTCTTCCAGCGGCAGTTCGTGGCGGGCCTGCTGGGCGGAGCACTGAAGGGATGACCACGACCGTGACCAAGGACCGCCTCACCCGGGTGCCAGGACTGCTGTACGGCGGGGACTGGAACCCCGAGCAGTGGCCCGAACAGGTGTGGGCCGAGGACGTGAAACTGATGGCCGAGGCCGGGGTCAACCTGGTCACCGTCGGCGTGTTCTCCTGGGCCCGGCTCCAACCCGACGCCCACAGCTGGGACTTCGGCTGGCTGGACCGCCTGCTCGACCTCGTGCACCGGCACGGCATCGCCGTCGACCTGGCCACCGCCACCGCCTCCCCGCCCGCCTGGCTGGTCCGCGCCCACCCCGAACTGCTGCCGGTCACCGCCGACGGCGTACGGCTGGAGTTCGGCTCGCGCCAGCACTACTGCCCCTCCTCGCCGGCCTACCGGGACGCCGCCGTCCGGCTCACCCGGGCCCTCGCCGAGCGCTACCGCCACCACCCCGCCCTCGCCCTGTGGCACGTCCACAACGAGTACGGCGACCACGTCGAGGAGTGCTTCTGCCCCGCCTCGGCCGCCGACTTCCGCCGCTGGCTGCGCGAACGGCACGGCGACATCGAGGAGTTGAACCGCTCCTGGGGCACCGCCTTCTGGTCGCAGCACTACGGCTCCTTCGAGCAGATCGAGCCGCCGCGCACCGCGCCGGGCCCGGTCAACCCCACCCAGCTGCTGGACTGGCGCCGGTTCTGCTCGGACGCGCTGCTCGCCCTGCACCGTGCCGAGAAGGCCGTCCTGGACGAGGTCTCGCCCGGCGTCCCGGTCACCACCAACTTCATGTCGATGCTCAAGGCCCTGGACTACTGGGAGTGGAGCCGGCACGAGGACTTCGTCTCCGACGACGCCTACCCCGACCCGGCCGACCCGCGCGCCCACGTCAACGCCGCGATGAACTACGACCTGATGCGCTCGCTCAAGGGCGGCCGCCCCTGGCTGCTGATGGAACAGGCCCCCTCCGCGGTCAGCTGGCGGTCGGTCAACGTGCCCAAACCCCCCGACCTCCACCGCCTCTGGTCGCTGCAGGCACTGGCCCGCGGCGCCGACGGCGTGCTGCACTTCCAGTGGCGCGCCTCGGTGGCCGGCGCCGAGAAGTTCCACAGCGCGATGCTCCCGCACCGGGGCACCGCCTCGCGCGGCTGGCAGGAGACCCTGCGCCTCGGCGCCGAACTGCGCCGCCTCGGCGAACTCGCCGGCAGCCGGCTGCGCGGGCGGGCCGCCGTCCTGCTCGACTGGGACAGCTGGTGGGCGCTGGAACTGGACGACCACCCCTCCGCCCGGATGCGCTGGCCCGAGCTGCTCCGCCCCTGGTACGCGGCACTGTACGAGCGCGGCGTCACCGTCGACTTCGTCCCGCCCACCGCCGGACTCGACGGCTACCCGCTGGTACTCGCCCCCAACCTGTACCTGCTCGACACCGCCACCGCCGACCGGCTCACGACCTACGTACGGGACGGCGGCCGGCTGGTCTGCGGCCCGTTCAGCGGCATCGCCGACCGGCACGACCACATCCACCCCGGCGGCCACCCCGGGCCGCTGCGCGAGCTGCTCGGGATCGTCGTCGACGAGCACTGGCCGCTCCCGGACGGCGCGACCACCGCCGTCGTCCTCGCCCCGGACGGCACCCGGCTGCGGGCCGAACGCTGGAGCGAATGGATCGAGACCGAGACCGCCGAGGCCGTCGCCCACTACGGCTCCGGCGAGCTGGCAGGCCTCCCGGCCGTCACCCGCAACCGCCTGGGCACCGGCAGCGCCTGGTACCTGAGCTGCCACCTCGGCGCCGACACCGGCCCGGTGCTCGACCGGGCGCTCGCCGAAGCCGGGGTGGGCGCCGAACTGCCCGGCCTGCCGGAGGACGTCGAGGCCACCCGCCGGCACGCCACCGACGGCACCGACTACCTCTTCCTGCTCAACCACGGCCCCGTCGAGCGGCTAGTGCCCCTCGACGCGCCCGGCACCGACCTGCTCACCGGCACCGCCACCGGCGACGCCGTCACCCTCGCGCCGCTCGGCGCCGCCGTCCTCCGACTCCCCGCCGCCGAGGAGCGCCCGTGAACCCGCTGACCCGCCGCCACTTCCTCGCCGCCTCGGCGGTCGCCGCCGCCGGCACCCTGACCGCCCCGGCCACCGCCCACGGCCAGGAAGGACCGGAAGAACAGGGAGGATTCGACGCCGAACGCTACGCCGACGTCCTCGACCTGCACGGCACCCCCGCCCAGGCCTACCCCGGCGACGCCCGCGGCAACAACCCGATCACCGTCTTCGCCGACCTCGGCGCCTGGCACGCCTACGCCCTGCCCCGACCGGCAGACCGGCCCGGCGGCTTCACCGGCCCGCTGTACCTCGCCCAGGAATACCCGTGGTGGCTCAGCGACGGCCTGACCCGCCTCCAACTCACCGAACAGGGCAGCCCCCTGGACCTCGGCGCCGGCGCCCCCGCGCGCGGCACCTCGCTGCCCGGCCTGCTGCGGCTGGCCCACGACCTCGGCGGCGGCCTCGCCCTCACCCTGGAACTGCGCTTCGCCGGCAACCGCACCGCCCTGCTCCGGGCCCGCCTCACCAACACCGGCCCGGCCGTACGGACCCTGGCCGCCGCCTGGACCGGCCGGCTGCTGCGCCCCGCCACCGGCCCCCAGCACGTAGCGCCGCGACTGGTCGCCGCCGAACGCGGCGTGGAGGTGCGCTTCGCCAAGGTCCGGCAGACCTGGGACTACCTCACCGACGGCACCGAGTGCTTCGCCGTCCGCCACGCCCGGCCCGTCCGGGTCGTGCTGAGCGCCGACGGCGACGAGCACCGCACCGAACTCGCCGAGCCGGTGCGGCTGGCGCCGGGGGAGAGCCGCCACCTGGACTGGACCGAGAGCTACACCTTCACCGAGGCCGAGTACGCCCGGGCCGCGAAGGAGGCGGACACCGCGCTGCGCGCCCCGGAGCGGGTCGCGGCGGAGGGCACCGCCCGCTGGCACGGGTACGTCACCCGGGCCACCGAGGGCGTCCCCGCCGCCCGCCGGCGCACCGCCGTCAAATGCGTGCAGACCCTGGTCGCCAACTGGCGCAGCCCGGCCGGACGGATCCGGCACGACGCCGTCACCCCCACGCTCTCCTACAAGTGGTTCAGCGGGGTCTGGGCCTGGGACACCTGGAAGCAGGCCGTCGGCACCGCCGCCTTCGCCCCCGGCCTCGCCGCCGACCAGATCCGGGCGGTCTTCGACCACCAGGTGCCGGCGGGCTCCGCCGAGCGCCCGCAGGACGCCGGCATGGTCCCCGACTGCGTCTTCTACAACGACCCGGCCACCGGCGGCGGCAACTGGAACGAGCGCAACTCCAAGCCCCCGCTGGCCGCCTGGGCGGTCTGGGAGGTCTACAAGCGCAGCGGCGACCGCGCCTTCCTGCGGGAGCTGCTGCCCCGGCTGACCGCCTACCAGGACTGGTGGTACCGCACCCGCGACCACCTCGGCGAGGGCCTGTGCGAGTACGGCGCCACCGCGGACCCGGCCAACGCGAGCGCCGAGGACTGCCGGGAGGCGGCGGCCTGGGAGTCCGGCATGGACAACGCCCCGCGCTTCGACGCCGCCGGCGTCCTCCCCAACCGGGACGCGAACGGGACGCTGCTCGGCTGGTCGCTCGACCAGCGCTCGGTCGACCTCAACGCCTACCTGGCCGCCGACCACCGCCACCTGGCGCTGATCGCCGCCGAACTCGGCGACCGGCCCGCCGCCCAGCGGCTGCGCGCCCGCGCCGACCGGATCGACGCCGCCGTGCGCGACACCATGTACGACCCGGCCGGCGGCTGGTTCCACGACACCGACCTGGCCACCGGCGCCCGGCTCACCGCCCGGGGCCGCGGCATCGAGGGCGCCATCCCGCTCTGGTCCGGCACCGCCACCGCCGCCCAGGCCCGCACCGTCCGCCGGCTGCTGCTCGACCCGGCGGAGTTCGGCACCGCCATGCCGTTCCCCACCGTGGCCCGCAGCTCGCCGTCCTTCGACCCGGCCGGCTACTGGCGCGGCCTGGCCTGGCTCGACCAGACCTACTTCGCCGTCGAAGGCCTGCGCCGCTACGGCTGGGAGCAGGACGCCCGGCGGACGGTCGAGCGGCTGCTGGCCACCGCCGCCGGACTGGCCGGGGACGGCCCGGTCCGGGAGAACTACGACCCGCTGACGGGGGAGGGGCGCAGCTCGACCAACTTCAGCTGGTCGGCGGCGCTGCTGCTGCTCCTGCTGCGCACCTGAGCGACTTTGGCTCCGGGTCGTCCGACCAGGCATGATCGGGGCATGGTCGAACGAGTCAGTGCAGCGTGTGACGGAGCAGCCAAGGGCAACCCCGGTCCGGCGGGCTGGGCGTACGTGGTCGCGGACGCCACCGGGGCGCCCCGGCGCTGGCAGGCCGGCGCGCTCGGGCACAGCACCAACAACGTGGGCGAGCTGACGGCGCTGCGGCAGCTGCTGGCCGCGACGGACCCGGCGGTGCCGCTGGAGGTGCGGCTGGACAGCACCTACACCCGTGACTCGGTGACGAAGTGGCTGAAGGGCTGGAAGCGCAACGGCTGGAAGACGGCGGCCGGCAAGCCGGTCGCCAACCAGGAGCTGATCCAGGCGATCGACGCCCTGCTGGAGGGCCGGGACGTCACCTTCGTGTACGTGCCGGCCCACCAGGTGGACGGCGACCCGCTGAACGCCATCGCCGACAAGGCCGCCAGCGACGCCGCCCGCACCCAGCAGGACGCCTCCGGCACCGCCGCCGACCTGCCGGTCCCCGACCCGGCCGCCGCCACGAAGGCCCCCAGGG
>NZ_JBIVVI010000034.1:0-17699 GCF_044757675.1 Kitasatospora sp. NPDC091257 | reverse complement strand
GGCCGCCGGGCCCTACGCCGGGCCGATCAGCCCGGCGGTGATGCAGGCCGACATGCCGACACGGGCGAGGCCGCCGCCGGGGTGGGCGTTGCCACAGGACCGCTTGCAGGTCGGCCACCAGGTAGCCGCCGGGCTGCTCCCGTGCGCGCAGCACCCGGGCCGCCAGGGCCGCCTTGCCGACTCCGTGCGCGCCGACCAGGACGGGGATCCCACCCCTGTCGAGAGTGTCGGCCACGGTCCGGTACTCGGCGCCGCGGTCGACGAACACCGGGGCCGGGCGCGGCAGCTGATCGGGGCGCACCCACGGGTTCTCGGGGCTCTGATGGAGGTGGATACCGCCGTGGATGCTGTGGGCCTGCACCACCGGCCCGGCCACACGGCTGCCGGTGATCGTGTTCGTGGTCATCGCGCCGCCGCCAGTTCGCTCCGGCCGGCGGCCGCGGCGCGGCGGGCCTCGTCGTCCAGGTCGACGGGACTGCAGTCCCACAGGGTGCGCAGCCACCGGCTCGCGGCGATCCGGCCCAGCCACGGATCGTCGTAGCTGATCCTGTCGTGCCCGATCTCCTCCGGCCGGCCGCCGCGGTCGGCGTACACCGGGCCGGCAACACCCCACAGGTCGCTGTCCCCGGCCCGGACCGCCACCCAGCCGCACCGCCGTCCTTCCGGGCATGCGGCGCGTGAGCGCAGCGCGCACGGCAGGCAGATCGGCGGGTGCTCTACCACCGCGCCCTCCGGCCACCCGGCCGGTACGGACGCCTCGCGGGGCATCAGCCACAGCGTCCCGGCTGTGGTGCGGTCCGGTTCACCGCCGCAGCCCTGGCACAGCTCCTGGGCCATGAAGCGGTGGTGGCGGGCCGGGTGGACCAACTTGAGACGTGCCGTCCCGGTGCCCGGCGCCTGGTGGTGGCGCAGGATCAGCACGCCCATCTCGTCACGGTCGCTTTCGGTCTCGTCCGCGTAGCCGACACCGAGTACCCGGCCGGGCCGCGAGGCGTGTGCGGCGGAGCGCTGCAGCACCAGCTCGCCGGTGCGCGGCTCCCCGGACCAGAGCGTCACCGCCGGCACCCCGAAACGCATCGTTGTCACCGGGTGCCCCCGGTCTCCAGCAGCATCACGGCGTGTCCGTGAGCGGCCCGGCCGCCTGCCGACGGCAGGTCCGCAACCCTCCACCCGGCAGCCAGCACCTCGAGGCCGCCGCGGGTGCGCGGATGCCACGCCAGTCCCGCCCCCGCATGCACGGCGGCGACCGTCGCACGCCGAGCCTCGTCGGAGCCGGCGTGGCGGTGGGAGAGCACGAGGCGGCTGCCCTGCGGCAGGCCCTCCCGCAGGGCCGCGAGCAACTCCGCGGTCTGCGGGTCCGTCAGCTCGTGGAGGACGTCGGAGAGGACCACCGCCACCGGCTGTTGCTGCTCCAGCCCGGCGTTCGGGCCGAGCAGCGCCTCCATCAGCGGGCCGACCGAGGTGAGGTCGACCATCAGGTGCCGTGCACAGCCCGGTACCTGGGTGTGCAGCAGGGCACGGGCGTGAGCCAGGACCATCGGGTCCCGGTCCGTGTAGACGATCCGTGCGCCGGGAGCGGCCGGGAGAACGGCCGCGTGCAGCGGACGCAGGGCCCGCGGCGCGTGCGGGTGGTCGCTGGTGGTCAGGCCGCAGCCCAGGTCGGCGAACTGACCGACGCCCTGTGCGGCGAGCCGGCCGACGAGTTCGAGCACACTGCGGCGGGCCGCCATCGCGGTGTCGGCCCAGGAAGGGTCCGCCTCACGCAGAAGCTCGGCGACGGCCCGGTCCGCCCGAAAGTGGTCTTTGCCGCCCAAGAAGAGGTTGGACACCCGGGCGGACGCGGCGGATTCGGCCCGGACCCTGGGCCAGACGGAACGGTCCGTCTTCCCGGGGCGAGTCCACCACTGCGATGGCGGTTCCGGGCCCGTGTCGGCATGCACTGCGGGTTGCGAGACGTGCACGGCCGTGTCCGGCCGCGCCACGGGCGTTCCACGGCCCGTCCGTCGGCAGACGGGTCCACGGTGCTGCGCGCGGGGCTGGCTCATGCGGCACGCTCACAGGTGTCCGCGCTCAGGCTCTGCGGCGTGACGATGCGGCCGTCGGGCAGCAGCAGCCCCGTGTCGGCGAACGACACGACGCCGTTGCACAGCCGGCTCCAGCCCTGCTCCGGGTGGCTCGCCACGACGCGGGCCGCCTGGCGGTCGCTCTCCCAGGCCTCGGGGCATTCGGGTCGGTGGGTGCAGCTCATGACGCCTCCCCGGTCGGCTTGTGGGTCAGAACGGTCAGCCGCACCTGCGGCAGGCCCGGTGCGCGGGCCGGCGTGCGGGTCACGACCGCCAAGCCGCCGCACGCGGCGGCGCGCGCCACCCACTGGTCGGTGCGTTGCTCCTGGGCGGGCACGAGACGGCCGTCGATCCGAAGGTGGCCGGACAGCGGTATGCCCTCGGGCAGTAGCTCGGCGGCCAGCGCGGCGAGCGCCTGCCAGTCGGTGCCCGCCCGTTGGACGCAGACCGAGGACCCGTCGTCGTAGGTCGTGCTGCACGTCGAGTCGGCCCGGGCCTCGGTGCGACCGGAGGCGGTGCCGGTGGGGCGTTCGAGGAACGCGATCACCAGGGCCCGCTCGGGCCCGCCGGTCGGCAAGACACCGGGGGCGGGATCGACGCTCGTTCGGGCGGGGCTGTGGGTGTGGGGCGGCACCGGACCTCCGTGAGGGGTGGGGATGGCGGGACGGACAGGGACGGACAGCCCCGTGGGACGACGCGGTCAGGCGCCATGGGCCGCCTGACCGGTGGGAGTCCCGCGGGCCGATGAAGGAGCGGGGATCGGGCGGATGGGCCGGCTCAGCCGTAGGGGCGGAACCGGAGACCTCCGAGCTCCTGCAGAACGGAGCGCCCCGATCGGCCGAAGGCGGCGACCGCCGCCGCGTACAGGGCCTCGGCCGTGGTGGTGCCCCGGGCGGCACGACCCAGTGCAGGAACTTGCCCGAGGTGTCGGTCAGCGGCGGCACCCTGATCGGCGTGTCCGTCGGCAGCTGCCACGCCTTCGGAATGTCGGGGTCCACCCTTGTGCCCGGGGCCAGCAGGAAGTCGTAGAAGTTTGCGGCAGGGCTGGCGATCACCGGACCGCAGGTCCTGCCGAGCCGGGCGGCGATCAGCGCGCCGGCCTCGGCTGCGCACCGGATCGCCTCGAAGTGGCGGCCAACGTCGATGCGCCATGAGGCGGTGCCCGCCGTCGGTACCCAGCTGGGCTGTTCACCGAAGGCGTCCGGCGCCGTCCGGGAGCCGGTGGGGCTGAGCTGGTCGTCCATCAGGTCCTCGTCGTCGTGGAATCGGGAAGATCGCAGGGCGGGGCAGCGCGGTGCGCGCCGGGTTTCACTCGGCTCCGTCTTCGGCCGCCGGCGAGCGGACTGGGGCGTCGTCACGCGGATCCCCTCGCTTCGGTGATGCGCTTGGTGGCGGGGCCGACGAGGCGCAGGTGCGGGGCGGTACCGGCGCCGGGCCGGTTCGGGACCACGGCCAGCAGCAGCAAGCCGTGCGCCTCCAGTGCGTAGGCCCGCCACCGGCCACCCGAGGCCACGACCGCCGGGTGGAGCCGGCTGTCGACGAAGACCCTTGCCTCGTCGGTCCTCGCCCCCGGCATCACCACGGCGAGCAGCGTCTGCGGGTCTCGCCCGGGTACGGCCTCCTCGGCACGGCTGAAGGAGGCATCGAGGTAGGAGCAGGTGACGGCGGGCCGGCCACTGTTCCCGGTGGCCCGCACACCGGTGCGCGGGACGGTGGCCGACACCATGAGCGCCGCCGGGACACCGGCCCGGGCGGCGGCCGCGCTCAGTTCCTCGCACGGCGTGCGGTCGCGGCCGGCCCGGGAACGGGGCTGGTCGCCGCCCAGGGATGACGGGGACAGCATGGTCAGGAGCGGGCCGACCGGCTGGACGGCGTCGGTTCCAGCGGGCGCGGGAAGGCTGTGGGAGGTCATCGGATCGTCCTTGTGGATCGCTCGAGTGGGGTGGCCGGTCAGCGGGCGGTCCGGCCATCTCTGGCCGAGGGAGTCACTGGAATTGGCGCAGGGCGTGGCTGGCGGGAGCGGGTGGCCGGACGAGGAGGGCCGGGGGCAGCAGCACGCCGGCGGTGGTCTGTCCGGGGGCGCTGGTGACGGTGACCTTCAGGTCCAGGTACCGGGCGGCCGCTGCCACCAGCCGCAGTCCCAGGCCGGGCCACGGTTTTTTGGCCGGGGCGCGGCCACCGCCTTCCAGGACCTGCCGTACGGTCGCGAGGGTCTCGTCGTCCATGCCGGGGCCGCCCTTGTCCGTGACGGTCAGCCACGTGGCGCCGCCTCCGGGTTCGGTCGAGCTGGCCAGTTCGACGTGTGCCTGCGGGCCGCCGTACAGCAGGGCGTTGTCCAGGAGTTCCGCCGCCGCTGCGACGAGGGGGTAGACCGCCCCGGGCACCACGGTGAGGTCCGCGGTTGCCAGCACCTGCACCCGCTCGTAGTCCGCCACCTGGCTCGTCGCGGCCTGACCGACCTCGGCGAGCTGTGCGGGCTGTCGGCTCGGTGCGGGCCAGATCCCGCCGGTCAGGACGGCCAGCCGCACCGCGAAGCGCGACGCCAGGGCGTTGACGAGGTCGGCCCGGTAGAGGTGGTCCAGCGACGCCGCGTCCGTGATCTGCTGCTGGGCCGCGGCCAGCTCACTGCCCTGTCGGCCGAGCTGGGCGAGGACGGGGCGGACTGCGGTCGCCGCGTCCTGGGAGATCTGCCCCCGGACCCGGCCAGCGGACGCGAGGACCATGTTCGCGGCCCGCCGGATGGCGGGCGGGGCCTCGTCGACGCGTGGCGGCATGCCGCGTTCGGCGGCGCGCAGCAGGTGCGGGAGCCAGGTGGCGACGAAGTGCTCCAACGCGGCGTCGTGCGCTTCCTGGCGGACGACGGCCACGACGTCAGCGGCGGCGCCCCGGTGACGGCCCGTTCGGGAGAAGACCGCCATCACCGCACCCCGTTCGTGGCCGAGGGTGTGAAGGCCGACCGATGCCGACCGGGTCCGCCACCGCGGGCGGGGCCGCGCTTCGGCCGGGTGGTGTGGAGGTGCGGCGGTCGCGTGGTCGGGCCCGATGCCCGGTGCAAGGTCATGGTGTTGATCACGGTGTGGTCCTTCGGTCGTGGGGGTGCGGGTCGGCATACGCGGCGGGGTCGGCGGGGTCGGTCAGCAGATGGGCGGGGACCAGGACCTGTGCGGTGGTGCCCCGGCCGGGGACCGAGTCGACCGTGGCCCCCAGACCGGCGCTGTCCGCGGCGGCCGCGACCAGCCGCAGTCCCAAGCCGTCGGCCGGGGAGCCGGACGAGGCGGTATAGACGCCCCGGCGGTGTCGGAGGAGAGCCTGCGCGCGGGCCAGGGCGGCGGCTTCCATGCCCGTGCCGGTGTCAGTGACGGTCACCGGCAGCACCCCGCCCGCCGGCGGCCCGGCCACCAGCACGACCTGCGTGCCGTCCGAGGCCCGCAGCGCGTTGTCCGCGAGCTCGGCCAGCCCGGCCAGCAGCGGCTCCACCGCCCAGGCTGCGACCGTGCGCTCCAGGTGGACGACGATCTCGACCCGGTCGCCGCCGTCCACGCCGGCCAGCGCCGCGCGCGCGAGGCCGCCGAGGGGTTCGGTCTCGCAGTGCAGGCCTGGCCAGCCCCCGTCGGCCAGGACCGCGGCCCGCACCGCGAGTCGCAGCGTCACCGCAGTCTGTGGCGCCAGGAGCAGCAACCGTCCCGCTCCCGCCCCGGAGGGCAGCTGCCCGGCCAGCAGATCGAGCATCGGCCGCACGGCGTACAGCGCGTCCAGGGCCGCCGTGGTGCGGACCCGGTTGAGTGCGGCAGTCAGCTGACCGACTGCCGGATCGGTGCCCGCCGGATGCCGGGGGGATCGAAACTCGGTCGCCGGTGCCACAGGCCGGACGGCCCCGCCCGGGGACGCCCGCAGTGGTGCGCCCGTAGTGCGGCACCACCCGCCGGCTCGAATCGGTCATCGTTGTCACTCCAGGACAGTCGTCTACGGGAAAGCGGTGGCCGGACGGACAGTCAGAACTCATCCGCACGCGCAAGGGTGCGAGTCCCGGGATGGAGGCGGACTCGGGAGAAACGGGCTCCGCAAGGCCCGGCCAGGCCATATCTTCATGACAGTGAGCGAACCGTCTGTCACGCCCGGTGTGAATGCCCGAGACGGTGCGGATGCCGTTAACGCCGTTAAAGATCGTTTCGAGCGCAGGGAGCACACGGTGGCGCCGGTCCGCAACACGCAACTGGAGGCCGTGATCCGGGAACTGGGCTGGTCCCAGGACCGACTCGCGGCCCAGGTGCGCCGGACGGCGGCCGAAGCGGGGGCCAGCGAGCTTCTTTCGGTGACGCGGTCCCACATTGCGCAGTGGCTCCGCGGATCGAGGCCGAGCGGCCGGGCGCCCGCTATCTTGTGCGAGGCGCTGTCCCGCGGACTGGGACGCCCGGTCAGTCCAGCCGAGATCGGTCTCACCGATCACGGCCGGGACACGACCACGTGGGACAGCGACCCCGTGTCCGCACTCGCGAACTTCAGGGATGACATGCTCGGTCGCCGACCGCTCCTCTTCTCCGTCCTCGCCGCGACCGTTCCCGGCCCGGCCTGGTGGGGCGACCGCCGCGACCACGCCCGCAACCGGGCTCCCGTCGTCGCTCTGACGGTCTCCGAGGCGCACGTGGAAGCCCTCCGCGACGCTGCAGAGTTCTACTCCCGCCAGGACCAGCGGCTGGGCGGACGGGCTGGCCGCACCTCCCTGCGGGCCTACCTGGGCACCGACGTCGCCGCCTACCTCACCGGCCGCCCTACGAGCGAGCGGGTGCGCACCGACCTGCTGGCCGCCGCCGGCCAACTCACCTACCTCGACGGCTGGATGGCGTTCGACGGCGGCGACCAGGGCGGCGCCCAGCAGAGCTTCGGCCTGGCGCTGGCACTGGCCGCCGAGGCGGACGACCCCGCGCTCGCCGGTCACATCCTCCGCGCCCAGGCCCACCAGGCGCTCGACCTCGGCCACCCCCGGGCCGCCCTGCGGTTCGCCGACGCCTCCGTCGACAACCCCCGGTACACAGCCGCGAGCCCCCGGGAACGCGCGCTGCTGGGAGTCGTCCACGCCCGCGCACTTGCCGCCACCGGGCGCAAGCCGGACGCCATGGCGGCACTGCACCGCGCTGAGCACGACCTCTCCGCCGCCGACAGCGGCAAGGACAGGGAGCCGGCGCGGGTCGCCTTCTTCGCCGAGGCCAGCCTGGCGCACGAGACGGCCCTGACCTTGCGGGCCCTGGGGGACCTGCGCGGCGCGGAGGAGGAGATGAGGCGCAGCGTCCGAACCCGGCAGCGGGCCTCCGCCCGCACGCACGCCGTGACCCTCGGATACCTCGGTGCCGTCCAGGCCCAGCGCGGCCACATCGACGAAGCGTGCTCCACCTGGCACACCGCACTCGACGCGATGGACGGCATCCAGTCCGGCCGGACCCGCGACATCGTCCAGCAGATGCGCAGCGCCCTGTCCCCCGTCCGCAGCCGGGGCGGCAGTGCCGCCACCCAGCTGGACGCCCGCGCCCGCGAAGTCCTCCAGGCCATAGGCTGACCGCACCGCGACGAGCGTCCGCAGGACCGGCCACCGAACGGCCACGGGACCCTGCGGACAGAGGAGGAGAAACGCATGCTCACGATCGAGCCTGTCGCCGTGGTGGTCGGAGGCCACCACGAGGTCGCCGACGACTACCAGGGCGGAGTCGAGTCGATCATCCGGCTCGACGGACGCTTCCCCCTCGACACGCTCCAGGGCCTCGACGAGTTCTCGCACCTCCAGGTCCTGTGGCACTTCCACCTGGCCTCGCCGGAGGACGTGCAACTGCATGCCCGCAGCCCGCGCGGAAACCCCCGCTGGCCCGAGAGCGGCACTTTCGCGCACCGCAACCACCGCCGGCCCGCCCAGCTCGCCGTCTCCTACCCTCGCCTGCTGCACGTGGCCGGGCGGGACATTCACGTCACGGACCTCGACGCCGTGAACGGCACCCCAGTGATCGACATCGCGCCGGTTTTCCGTGAGATGGGCCCGCGTGGAAAGATCACCCAGCCTGCCTGGCCGGCGGAGATGCTTACCCACTACTGGAGGGACGCTGACCAGCGCCCTCTCTGAGGGGCGGGCGACGCCGACGGTCACGCGGTGGCACGTGGGGACACCAGCAGCAACCGCCGCGCCCATGGCCAGGCTGTTGTGGCCGTTCGGCATGGGCATGGCGTTGCGGGTGTGCTGTCCCGGGGACGCGTGCCGAGGTGCGGCCCTGTTCTCGGTGCCCTCGACTCCCGTGTCGACGGCACGACCCGGGGTGAGGCGTGGCGCGGCCAGCGTGTCGCGGCGGTGACGCGTCCGCGTTACAGGGAGCTGCAGTGCCATCGGGAACTCATCCAGGGTCGGAAAGGGCCAAGGCGCAGCCATTGGCGGCCTCGGGGGATGAATCAACCGTGGCCCGGGCGCTGCGGCATCACCAGGCCGCGGGGTGGCCATCTGGTGGCCACCTTCGGACCGCAGGAACGCAAGCGCCCGCACCACGGGGCCGGGTTGTTCCAGTTTGAGGCCCCTGCCTAGGTCTGCCTCGAGGTGAAGATGGCCACCAGATGGCCATCCCGCGGCCTGGTGATGCCGGACCGGCGGCGGCACGGTGGAGGTCTGGAAGACGGCGCGCCCCGTGCCGGCCGTGCGAGGAGGCGAAGATGTCGCTCCCGATCACTTCCCTGGTTGGACGCTGTGGCCTCGGGTTGGCCCGTGCCGACATGCTGTTGCGGCTGGCCGATGAGGAGAAGCCGGCGGCGGTGGCGCGGCGCCTGGCCGTGGTTCTCCTCGCCTGGTCCATGCCGGGACTTGCCGACGACGTGGCCTTGGTGGTCGCAGAGCTGGTTGCGAACGCGGAGGGACACGGTGGCGGACCTGCTGAGGTTGGCATCGCCCGCTACGAGCGCGGTGTCGCTGTGACGGTGACCGACCGCAGTGGTGACTGCGAACGGATCACGGACTTTCTGAGGGGAAAACCGGTGGGTGCTGAGTCGATGGCCGAGAGCGGCCGCGGCCTGAACCTCGTGGACGCGTACGCGACGGAGTGGAGTGTCGAGCCGGCGTTTCCGGCGGGCGCCACCGTGACGGCAGTCTTCCGATCGGCGGATCTGACCTGATGGGCCGTCTGGAGCCGGTTCCGCGGCACCTCGCGCCCGGTCTCACGGTTCACCCGCTCGGGGTGGGATGCCGCGCCGTCGGTGCCTTGCCGTCGCCGCGCCAGGTGTCGGACACCGAGTGGCTGAACGGCATGCGCAGCGCTGTCGATTACGGGGCTGATCTCTTCGATGTCGCCGACACCTATGGGGACGGGCACGCGGAGCGGCTTCTCGGTCAGGTGGTCCGGGAATGCCGTCGGCAGGGGGGCGTACTCAAGATCAGCAGCAAGGTCGGGCACAAGGGATCCGCACCCCACCCTTACGCGGGGCCCCACCTGAGGCATCAGCTCGAACAGAGCCTGGAGAACCTGAGCGTCGAGCGAATTGACCTGTTCGGGCTGCCGTCCCACGACTTCGGGCCGAACGACTGCTATCTGGGGCCTGCGATCGAGGTCCTTCGGACGATGAGGGATCTGGACATGATCGGGGCGATCGGTCTCGTCGGTCCGCGATGGGACACAGCCACGATGCCGGATACGGGCGGGCTTGCGCGGTTCGACGAGCTGTTCTCCTTGATCCGGCCCGATGTTGTCCTGCTCCCCTTCAACGCCCTGACTCCGCTCACGGTTCTCCCGGACAGTGG
This sequence comes from Kitasatospora sp. NPDC091257, assembly GCF_044757675.1. Taxonomy (NCBI): domain Bacteria; kingdom Bacillati; phylum Actinomycetota; class Actinomycetes; order Kitasatosporales; family Streptomycetaceae; genus Kitasatospora; species Kitasatospora sp. NPDC091257. The sequence continues at coordinate 7,877 of NZ_JBIVVI010000034.1, read as the reverse complement.
AGAGGCCGATCTGTTGTCCCGTGCCGCCGAGCAGGGCGCCGGAGTCCTGCTCGTCTCGCCGTTGGCCGGGGGCCTCCTCACGGGGCCAGCCCGTCTTGCAGACGGGCGTCCGGTGCAGGAAAGCGAGACGAGGGGGATCATCACCCGGGCGCTCGAGCCGCTGCGCCGGCACCTCGGCGGTCACCCGGCGGTCCTCGGACAGGCGGCGCTGCGGTACTGCCTGTCGCGCGGACCGCACACCGCTGTGGTGGCCGGGTTTGGGCAGGCCGAGCACGTCGCGCTGAACTACGGCAGCCTCGACCTGGAGCTGTCCTCACAGGATGTGGCCGTCATCGAAGCCGCCTACGCCTCGCTGCGTGAGGAACTCCGTTCGACGGCGCGCCGGAACGCGTGTCAGGACAGGGCGACGCGCTGAAGCGTCCGCCACCGGTACTGCCTGCCGTGGCGTCGAAGTTCGACCAGGTCAAGCGTCTCGACGTCCAGGGGCACAGGTGCGAGGGCGCGAAGCGGTTCGACAGCTTCGATGAGGGGACGTGCGGGGCGGTCGACGGGGTTGTATCCGATGCCGAGGTGCGGTCGCCACCGGCCGGTGCTCGTGCCGCCGGGGAGGCCGAGGGCGCGGCCTGAGGAGGTGAGCTGCTGGTGCAGGTGCACCAGGCCGGTCCACGGGGTGATGGAGAAGCGAACCGCTCCGCGGGATCCGCTGAGGGGATGCGCCGACAGGGCCAGTCGGCCCGGCCTCAGTGCGTGGACGCGGCGGGTCAGGGCGTCCACGACCCGGGCAGGCACATCTGCCGTGTCGCCGATGCGCAGGATGGTGAGGTGGAGGCCCTCGGGGGGTGTCAGGTCGAGACCCATGTGCTGGAGCGCACGCTGGCACTGCGCTGCCCGGTCGGCGAGCTGGTGGTGCCCGTCGAAGGTGAGCATCCAGTACAGGCGCCGGGTGCGGCTGTCCCAACCGGGGCGGTCCCAGTGGTTCACGAGGCGGTCGAGTCTCGCGTAGGCCGCCCAGTCGGTGCGCACGATGGTGTCGGCGTCGTCCAGGTCGGTCGGCGGCTCGGCCGGGAAGGCCTTGTGGTCGGGTACCAGGGCCACGATCGCCTCCTTCGGCACCTCAGGCAGCGCCCTGGGCCCGGGTGCTTCCGGTGACGGTACCGGCGGTGGGGTGTGCGCGCCAGGCACGCAGTTGCTCGGCGTAGTCGCCGACGACGGGTTCGTCCTTCCATCGGGCGGCGCGCTCGTAGAGTTCGACGCCGCGCAGCCACACGGATCGGATCGGGGCAGTGGTGCCCGACCCCAGCGCCCGCTGCCCGAGATGCATGGCCGTCTCGACGTCCGGCTGCTGCTGCTGGAGCAGGGCGGTGGCCACGTCGAGGCCGACCAGGGCGCGGCTCCAGCCGGAGTCGGAGCTGGCCAGCATCGGTTCGAGGTCGCGGGCCCGGTCGAGGACGTGTTCGGTGTCCCCGATGGACAGATGGGCGGTGACCACGTTGGCTAGCGTGCGGGCCGCGGAGTACGGCTCGAAGGAGATGCAGGCCGTGAGCCCGGGAGGAACGTCGTGACGGTCCGAGAGCTGCAGGGCCTGGTTGATGGCGTCGAGGGCCTGCCGGCGGTCGCCGGCCCGGGCGAGGGCCCGGGCCCGGCCGTTGGCCAGCAGGCGGATCGCCTGAGGATGCTCGGGAGCGAGGGCGATGCCGGCGGCGGCCGCCTCGTCGGCCAGGTCGTATCGTCCCTGGTAGTAGTAGCCGAGGGATCGCGTGCCCAGGGCCCACATTTCCAGGGCACGGTCACCGACCTCCCTGGCGAGTTCCAGCGCCTCCGTGCTGTAGGCCTGGGCGGCTGCCGGCCGGCCGGCGTTGGTCGCCATGTAGCCGAGGAGACCGGAGGCCTGGGCCGTGAGGCGGAACAGCTCGGTTTGGGTCCGGGGCGGTTGATGGCCGGCCAGCAGGGTGTGGAGCATGCCGCGCAGCAGCCGGGCTTCGCCGACCAGTTGGTGCGGTCCCAGCCGCTCGTAGCGGTCCACGAGGCCGGTGATCGTGGCTTCGGCCATCGCGAGGACGGCGGGGTCGGTGTTGGAGGCGGTGAGTAGTCGGGCCTGGTCCCGCACCTGCTGCGGGTCGTCGAACTCGACGGCCGGGGCCTCGGCGGGAACCAACTGACCGGCGGGGACGGCTTCCAGAGGGAGGCCGTGGGTGTCCGGGTCGATGTTCTCGAAGATCCTCTCGACGGACATGTTGAACAAGTGTTTGAGGACGAGGCCGACCTCGATGGTCGGGGCGGTACGCACACCCTCCAGCATCCAGCGGCTGAAGGTCCTCCGGCTGACCGTGACTGTCCGCAGCGACGGCCGGTTCTCTTTCTCGGCTGCGGTGCGGGTGGCCTGGCTGAAGCGGAGGTCGAACACCTCGAACCTCTGCCACTTCCGTTCCTGGACAAGCAGTCGGAATCTGGGGACCAGTTCGCCCATCACATGCTCCTGTCAGTCATCGGGCTCTCCGTCCGGTCCGGTCGTGTCCTCGCCTGTCAGGACCCGCAAGGTCTCCGCGAAGCCAGATGTCAGGGCACGCAGGACGGCCTCACCCTTGGCGGGAGTGCCCAGGGAAGGGCGACCGACGACGCCGCTGGCGGTGGAGGCCTGCAGTCCCAGGACGAGCAGGTGGGGCCGTTCGGCCACGTGATCGGCCGTCGCGTAGCCGGCGCCTACAAGCTCCGGCCACAGGTGCATGAGTACGGAGGTCTCGATCTCCCCGGCATGCATGTCCTCGTGGGCACTGCTCTCCAAGCCAGCCGCGGTGCGGGCCGCCGCCCAGTCCTCACGGCGCGGGAACAGCGCCATGCGAGGGCCGGCCGTGTTGGCCTCCTGAACGATGTTCGCCAGCACGTAGTTGCCGCCGTGGCCGTTCACCACGACCAGGTGCTCAACACCCGAGGAGCGCACGGACGAGGCGATGTCGGTGACCATCGTGATGAGCGTCTGCGCACGGATGCTGACGGTGCCCGGCCACGCTGCGTGCTCCTGCGAGCAGGCGATCGTGATCGGCGGCAACAGGAACAAGTTGTAGGCGTGGGCGATCGCATCGGCGATCGCGCACGCGACGAGTGTGTCGGTGGACAGCGGCAGATGGGAGCCGTGCTGCTCGAAGCTGCCGACGGGCAGGACCGCGACGCGGCTCGCCCGGGCTCGTTCGTCGGCGCTGGTGGCGGTGGGAAGGGGAAGGGTCATGGTCACATTCTCCAGGGGATCAGGGCCATGGCGGAGCGGAAGGTCTCCATCTCCGCTGGCCGGGCGGCGAGTGCCCCGGCGAGCTGCGCCAGTCCCACCAGGGCGCGGTGCACACGTCCGGATCCGACCGCGACGTTCGTGGTGAGGATCTGCTGTCCCGCGGCACCGGCCTCGTCGGCCCGACCGGTCTCCACAAGGCACTCGGCCAGCCACACCCTCGCGAGGAGACCGTCCTGTCGCAGTCCTTCGGGCCATCCGGCCAGGACCTCCTCCAGCACCGTCACCGCGCCCTGGTGGTCGTTCAGCAGCATCAGACAGTGGGCCTCGTGTGCCCGGACGTACGCAGGTACACAGTGCACACCGATCGCCCCCAGGTCGTCCGCAGCACCGATCCGCTCGGCCTGCCCCACCAGCCGGACCGCCTCGGCCGCTGCCCGCCGACTCCCCCGGCCGTCGCCGGCCAGTGCGTGCGCCTCGGCTTGGCGAACCGCGCACAACGCACGGTCCCGGGCACTGTCCCCGGCCGACTGCCACGCACGCCCGGCCAGCGACAAAGCCGCAGCCGCGTCCCCACGCTCGCCAGCCCCCTGCGCCTGCCGCATCAACACATACGACGCGAGAGCCGGATCGTCGGCATGCTGGGCCAGGACCAAGGCCTGGTCGAGCCAGAAGGCAGCCCGCTGCGGATCACCCATGGTGTCGGCCGTCCAACTGGCGAACTCCGCCCACCGCGCCTCGATCGACATCAGGCTCACCGCGAGCCCGCCGGACGCCCGATCTCGAACGCCCCGGATCACCGCCATCTCCTGGACAGCGGACTGGTGGATCTGTACGGAACCCAGCGCGTTGTGCGCAGCGGACAGGATCCGCAGCAGCCCCTTCCAGTGCGGGACCAGGGCAGGGTCCACCGCGGCGGGCGCCATCACCCCACCAACAAGCACATCCGGCCCGACCGGCCGCTCAAGACAGCCGCTGCTCACCAGGCCGTCCACCGGCTCCCGGAACAACTCCTCGGCCGTCGTCACGTGTTCTGCGAAGAGGTGCTCCAGAACCAGGCACGCCTCGCGCGACGGCAATCCCTTCAGATCCCCGGCCAGCCACCGGGTGTAGGTCCGCTGCGAGACCGCCACGTGGGCGATCCGCGGATTGGCCTTCTTCGCCGCCGTCTCCCGTGCGGCCCTTCCGAAGTGGAGGCAGAACGCCTCGTAGGACCACCTCTCGGCCCCGACGAGCCGGCGCAGCAGAGTCATACGAGCTCACCACCCTTCTGTGGTGCACGGTGGACAGACAGGACCCGGAACACCGGGCCGGGAACACCAACCACGTCCGGGAGCATCCACTGACGTCGCATCGCCGAGCAGCCCCAGACCATCGAGGAAACCCCCTGAGAGCCGATCCCGGAGCCCGCCGAACCAACACACGGCTACCACGCCGGTACGCTTCGTTGAGACCAAGAGTGTCCGTCAGATCGCCGCGTAGCAATGCGATTCACCAAATTGATGGCGCAAATTGCTCCACCGCCCCTTGCCCGTGTAGGGCGCACCCGGGAAGACTGCCGCCATGCCCACCCGCCAAGCCACAACCTCGGCCGCCCGCAAGGAACTCGGCGACCTGCTGCGCCGACTTCGAGGTCGATGCGGGCTGACCGGGCGGCAGGTCGCTGAGGCCACGGGCATCGATCCGGGCACCCTCAGCCGATACGAGAAAGGCAGTCGCCGGATCGAACCCCCGACCGTCGGCGCGTTGCTCAACCTCTATGATGCCGACCCCTCCTCACGCGCGATCGCGGGCGCGTTGTGGGAGGCGGACTCGGTCGTCAAGGCGCGCCCCGCATGGTGGCGCCGCGGATTCACCCTGCCCCAGGACTTCGACCAGTACCTCACCGACGAACAGGAAGCCCGCCGGATCCGCTCCGTGGAGCTCAACCTGCCACCCGGCCGCCTGCAGACCGAGGATTGCGCCACGGCCGTGATCGCGGGCATGCGACCCGACCTGACGCGCCGCGAGGTCACCGAGCTCGTGGACCTGCGCATGCGCCGCCAGGTCGAGACGCTCAGCGCGGAACAGGACATTCTGCTCGGGCCGTCCGTATTGGCGCTCCCGGGCCTCACCTCGGGTGCTGCACGCCGACAGATCGAACGGCTCCTCGAGGCGGCGGAACAGCCCGGAATCACCCTGCGCGTGCTGCCGCCCGATCTCCCCTACCACCCCGGCCTCGCCGCACCGTTTGTCCTGATGGACCCGCCGGTCGGTGACGCCTGTGTGTGGGTGGAGCTCCTGGACCGGAGCATCCGGCTCGATGATGTCACCGCGCAGCGCTACCAGGCCGCCTTCTCCTCGATCGCCGCGCACGCGCACACGGTCCCCGCCACCCTCGACCACCTCACCCGACTGATCACGGAGCGCACATGATTCTCGAACCGCCCTCACCGAGGTATGACGCACCCGGCCCGGCCGACGGACTGAACTGGGTGAAGTCCAGCCACAGTGGCGGCGGAGGTAACTGTGTGGAGGTCGCCGCGGTCGACCATCTGGTGTACATCCGGGACTCGAAGGATCCGCACGGCCCTGTACTCGCGGTCACGCCACAGGCATACGCTGGCTTCCTGACCGCCACCGCAATCGGTGAATTCGACAGCCCGCGGTAGGCGCGCTGGCCGTCGTCAGGTGTTCGCTACGGTCCAGGGATGAGCCATGAAGCCGATTCGCGTGCCGTACTGCAGGACGCCTGTACGACTGTGGGGCTCGCGGGTGACCGCGCAGTGGCCCGCCGCCTTGCTGAAAATGAGCACTGGTGGATCCCGCCGGATCTCATCGCCCGGATTGGGCAACCCGGCCAGATCGACGCCGAGGCACGAGCTGTGCTCATTGCCCGCTGGCTCACGTCGCAGGGGATCTTGACGGTCGTGCCCCTCGATGCCGCGCAGCCGGTTGTCGTGAACGGGCGGCCCGTGACGTTCTGGCATGAGGTCCCCGTGCACGAGCACGGCACGGTCGAGGGGACCTGAGCCCCTCGCGGCTGGCCGCCGCGCGCTGGCCGAAGCCGTCCGTAACCGGCGCGGGTGCCGATCGTTCTAGCGGTGTCGAGCACGGTCTCCGCGAGGGTGCCGTGCAGTGGAACCCCTGGGGGAAGCATGGCCGCGAAGAGGAAGGTGGGGACCGAGGCCCGGACGGGCTGGCGTGGTGTCCTCCGCCAGGCAGGCGAGTACTGGGTGGCTGTGGCCGACGTGCTGGCACTGGCCAACAGGATCGCCGCCAAGGTGAACGTCGTTCTCCGCGAGTGCCGGAGGATCGCTGACGACGTCAACAAGATCAAAGCGCACTTCACCGACGGCTTCGGCCTCTGTGCCGCCTGACCGCACTGCCTACGCGAACGGCCGGGTTCCTCACCTTAAGGGTGGTGCACCCGGCCGTTCGCCGCGCGGCTGCCTGGCCGGCCGCATCAGTACCTGATCGTGCTGTGCACCGCGTACGCCTCGTCGGGTCGGCAGAGCGTCCACTTCGTGCCGCCGGGAGCGGCGACCAGGAACGGGTCGCGCAGATCCCCGCACACCCAGAGCGGTCCGACCCCGTCGGTCATCGCGTTCCACAGGGCGGTGGGGAGGTTGGCCTGTCCGGAGCGTGCGGGAGCGCCGCCGGGCGCCAGAAGGCGGACCCTGCAGGCGGTCGTACCCGGTCTTGCGGTGTGCCGCAGCGATCGGGCTTCATCCGCGGTCAGGGCCTGCAGGTGGCACGGCCAGATCTGCCAGGGGTGCTGAGCGAGGAGGGTGCGCTCGGCCTGGACGCGGGAGCGCCGGTACCAGATCCAGCCGAGGAAGACCGTCAGCGTGCCAAAGCAGATCAGCGCGGCTGGGACGACCTGGCTGACCCACTGCCCGACCAGGACGAGGAGTCCGGACACTGCGGCCAGCCCACCGGCGGCGTGCAGTTGCCTGCGGTCGAACGCCTCCTCCGCACGGGCCCGGGACGCCATCGCGGTGGCCGGAAGGTCCAGGGCCACGCCGGACAGCACCTGGTAGCCGAACCGCTGAGCCTCCACCGCTGCTCCTTTCCGTGATGCGGTTGGTTGATGTCGTGCTCGGTCACTGCCCCGTCGCCTTGGGGCGGTATTGGCCGGTTAGGACCGGGCGAGGGTCTTCAGCTGATTGAGGGTCAGCTCCTGGGTGCGCTTGGCGGCTTCGCTCTTCGTGAAGGCGAGTGCGCCTTGGCTGGGGATTCCGCGGCCCGGGCCCAGCGCGGCGGTGTCCTTGCCGTCGGAGTCCACCAGCTGCTGGATGTACGCGGCGAGCGCCCGAGGGCCGCCGCCGCTGTAGCCGACGTTGTAGCCGTTCGCGCGGTGGGTGGGGATGAGGGACAGGACGCCGCGGCTTGTCCTGGTCCAGAAGGTGCCGCGGTCGATGACCAGGGTGGTGACGCTCTCGCCGTCGCGGAGGCTGACGGGGGACAGGGTCTGGTAGGTCCACCGATCGGTGCCGCGGCCGACGGTGCGGTAGTGCTCAGCGACCACGGGCGTGCCGAACTCGGGGTCGGTAAAGGTGCGCCGGCAAACGCAGCCGGACCCGCTGACGGCGGAGGAACTCGCGGCGTCCTCGTCCACACAGGGGTGGAACAACCTCGGCATCTCCTGGTTGGTGACCAGGAGGGCGTGCAGGGG
>NZ_JBIVVI010000033.1:0-18005 GCF_044757675.1 Kitasatospora sp. NPDC091257 | reverse complement strand
GTCGTGCCGCAGGCCGCTCCCCGTCGTCGGGGAGCGGCCTGCGGCCGTTGTCGCGGTGCCTGGGTCAGTCCTCGCGGACCCGGGCGGGCGCGGCGGGCTCCGCCGGCCCTGCCGACGGGTGCCCGGCGAACTCGGGCAGCCACGCCAGCATCTCGGCGCGGAACGGCGCCTTGGCGCCCAGCTGGCAGAGCACCCCGATGGTGCTCAGCGTCACCCGGTGGATCAGCAGGTACGCGGGCGGCAGGTTCAGCTGCTTGCCCAGGTTGTAGGCGGGCGAGCGCGGATCGGCGATCCGGGCCGCCTGGGCGCGCATCCAGGTCCGGGTGAAGTGGAAGTTCTCCACCGCGGCCGGCTCGATGATCGGCAGCAGGTAGTCCAGCACCGCGTCCGGATCCAGCCGGATCGAGGGCTTCACGAAGCCCTCCTCGCGCAGCATCCGGAGCACCCCGGCCGCGTCCCCGGCCAACGCCATCCGCAGCGAGGCCCCGATCGGCGCGGGCAGCCCGCCGGGCAGCCGGTCCACGGTGCCGAAGTCCAGCACGCCCAGCCGCCAGCCCGACGCCGGGCCGTCGTCCTTCAGCAGCCGGAAGTTGCCCGGGTGCGGGTCCGCGTGCAGCAGCCCCGTCCGGGACGGGCCCGCGAACAGGAACCGGGCCAGCAGCTGCCCGGCGCGGTCGCGCTCCTCCTGGGTGCCGCCCGCGATCACCTCGGCCAGCGGGGTGCCGCCCATCCACTCGGTGACCAGCACCTGGTCGGCCTGGGCCACCACGCCCGGCACCACGATGTCCGGGTCGTCCGTGAACTCCTCGGCGTGCCGGCGCTGGGCCTGCGCCTCCAGCTCGTAGTCCAGCTCCTCCGAGACGCGCTCGCGCAGCTCGGCGATCAGCGGCTTGATGTCCAGCCCGGGGATCAGCGGTCCCAGCAGCCAGGCCACCCGGCTCAGCTGCGAGAGGTCCGCGAGCAGGGCGTCGCCCGCGCCCGGGTACTGCACCTTGACGGCGACCGTGCGGCCGTCGTGCCAGACCGCCTTGTGCACCTGGCCGATCGAGGCGGCGGCCGAGGGCCGGTCGTCGAACTCCCGGAACAGCTCGCGCCAGGAGTCGCCGAGCCGCTGGGCGAGCGCGGTGTGCACCTTGGCGGCGGGCATCGGGGGAGCGGCGTCCTGGAGCTTGGTGAGCGCCGCCCGGTACGGCCCGGCCACCTCCTCCGGCAGCGCGGCCTCGAAGACGGACAGCACCTGCCCGAACTTCATCGCCCCGCCCTTGAGTTCGCCGAGGACCTTGAACAGCTGGTCCGCGGTGGCCTGTTGGAGCTCGGCGGTGACGACCTCGGCGGAGCGGCCGCCGATCCGCTTGCCCAGGCCGAGCGTGGCGCGGCCGGCTATCCCCAGCGGCAGGGCGGCGAGCCGTGCCGTGCGGGTCATTGCCTTGCGCGGAAGATCGCTCACCCCGGGCCTCCATTCCCCGGCCCCCCGGTTCCGGGCGGCCGACCATCTCTACGCCATTGTGCCCGCTCCCTGCCGCGTGCCCCTCGGAATTCCGTGGGGCGGGGCCGGGAGTGCCCTCGCTTTGCGGGGAGTTGGGTGGCTTGGTCCGGTGGGGGCCGGTGGTTCCGCGCCGGAAGTCGGCTCGGCCGACTTCCCGCGCGGGGCCGGATGGCTTCCTCCGGGGCTCCTCACCCCGGCGGCAGCGGCTGCCACAGGCAGCCGCAGTCGGGGTGCCCGCGCAGCCGCAGGCGCCTCGGCATGCCGTCCCCGGCCGAGACCTCGCACCAGCCGTCCACGCTCGGCGGCCGGCCGCCGTCCAGGAACACCTGGACGTGCAGCGCCGCCAGCCCGGCGACCGTCGTCGCCAGCGCCGTGTCGCAGGCCGGGGTCCGGGCCCGTCCGGGGCCTCCGTCGGCGAGCTGGGCCAGGACCCGGGGCCAGGCGGCGTCCTCGTCCTCCCGGCGCAGCACCAGGCAGTGCCCGCAGGCGGACACCCCGGGGATCACCAGCGGTCCGACGACGCCGAACTCCTCGACCACGCCCACGTAGAGGTGCGGCACCCCGGCCCGCAGCAGCAGTCGGGCCTCGTACGTCCCGCCGGCGAAGGCGGCGCTGCCGTCCCGCGGCGCGAGGACCACGAAGTCCGGTGGCGGCTCCCCGGTGCGGCGCCGGGGCAGGGGCGCCGGCGGCCGGCCGGTGGCCCGCTGCACCGCCTCCCGGGCCGCCGTCGAGCGCAGCCGTCCGACGTCCCCGGGCGGCAGCCCGGCGGGGGAGCAGTCCTCCGGCTTCACCCGGCCGCGGTCCGCGACCGTGACCGTGCCGGTGCCGCCCGCCGCGAGCACCGCCGCCACGGCGGTGCCGACCCGGCCCGCGCCGCGCACCTCGATCCGCGCGTCGGCCCGGCGGCCGAGGACCGCCGGTGCGGCGCCCGGGCCGGAGTGGACCAGGGAGAGCGAGGCGAGGTCGGGGCCGAGCAGGTCCCGCTGCTGCGGGGGGAAGCGGGCCAGGGCGCGGCGGTCGGCCTCCGCGTCGTCCAGCAGGCCGGTCTCCTCCAGGCCGGTGAGCAGGGTGTCGGCCGGTTCGCGGCCGAGCCCGATGCGTTCGCCCTCGGTCAGGAGCTCCGGTCGCTCCCGTGTCCCGTCGAGCAGCGCGAGGAAGTCGCAGAGGGTCTTGTCGGCGTTGCCGAGCACCCCGGCGAAGCGGGTGACGGTGCCGAACTGCAGGGTCTGCGGGTCCCGCCAGCTGCGGGACAGCGCGGGTTTGAGGGCGAGGCGCACGACGATCTCCCTTCCGATCGTTTCCGGACGGCCGACCGCAGCTTGCCCCATCGCGCCGACGTCGTGCGGAAGGTTGTCCACAGGGCCGTGCGCATGATCGCACCATCCGTTCGCGCGCCCTGTGGATAACCGGCCATCCCCTCCGGAGTCGGTTTCCGGACACCCGCCGTCGACTTTTCGTTCCCGATCACTCCATGAAAGATTCCGGCCACGGCAGCGGACTTCTGTCCGTGGTACCGGGTAACGTCGTGTGCCATGGCAGCCGAGCGGGACTCCCATCCTCCGGCGTCGAGTCGGCGTGCCCGCGCAGCGTCCGGGTCGCAGGTCGCGGCGCCGAACACACGCGGGCGCCCCGACCAGCGGCAGCAGCCGAGGCCGGCTCCACCGCAGCCGCCGCCCTCCGGCGCGGCGGCCCCCGAGGCGCACGACCGCGGCCGGGTCGAGGTGCGCCGCAGCGCCCGCCGCAGCCGTACGGTCTCCGCCTACCGCGAGGGCGACCGCACCGTGGTGCTGATCCCGGCCCGGATGTCGCACGCCGAGGAGCAGCGCTGGGTCGCGCAGATGCTGGAGAAGCTCGCCGCCCAGGAGTCCCGGCGGACCCCCGGTGACGAGGCCCTGATGACCCGGGCCCGCGAGCTGTCGGGCGCCTACCTGGACGGTCGCGCCCGGCCCAGCCAGGTCCGCTGGGTCACCAACCAGAATTCCCGCTGGGGCTCCTGCACCCCCAGCGAGGGGACGATCCGTCTCTCCCACCGGCTCCAGGGCATGCCGGAGTACGTGCTGGACTACGTGCTGCTGCACGAGCTGGCGCACCTGCTGGTGCCGGACCACGGCCCGGCGTTCTGGGCCCTGCTGGAGTCCTACCCGCGGACCGAGCGGGCCCGCGGCTACCTGGAGGGCGTGGTCTCCGCCGCCCGGCTGCCGCACATCCCCGGCGCGCGGCACGCGGCCCCGGATCCGTCCGGGCCGGACCCGGACTCCTCCTGCGGCTGAGGCCGCGGCGGCGCGGGTATGCACCTGGCCGGAGACCGGTCGGTCCGACCGGAGGAACGACGGAAGGGGGCGCGGGCCAATAGGCTCCGCGCCCCCTTCCGACGTCGCACCTCAGCCGGTCAGCTGCCGTGCCCGGGCCACCAGGTCGCGCACCGAGTGGTCGGTGAGCTCCGGCAGCCGGTCGTAGTCGAACCAGCGCAGGTCCAGCGACTCCTCGCTGATCAGCGCCTGCGCGCCGGCCGGGGCCAGCGCGATGTACTGGACGTCCAGGTGGGTGTTCTCCGGCCGGTCCTTGCCGGTGCAGCGGACCAGGTGCCGGTCCAGCTTGGCCGGCACCGGGGCGCCGTCGCTCTCCAGCAGCACCAGGTCGGGGATGCCGGACTCCTCGACGGCCTCGCGCAGCGCGGCCGAGGCGAGGTCGCGGTCGCCGGGCTCGCAGTGCCCGCCCATCTGGAGCCACATGCCGACCTTGGGGTGCAGGGTGAGCAGCACCCGCCCGGCGGCCGGGTCGACGACCGCCGCGCTCGCGGTGATGTGCGCGGGCAGGCAGGAGCGGTACAGGCCCTCGGGCTGCTCGGCCAGGTGCTCCAGGTAGTCCAGCCGCAGCCGCTCCTGGTCCTCGTCGGCGGGCCGCCACCCGGTCAGCGCGCGGACGGCGTCCGCGTGCAGTCCGGTGCCGGGCGTCCCGGTGGCGGGCGTCTCGGTCGCCGTCATGCGGTGGGCTCGCCCTTTCCGTCGGTGCCGTCCTCGTCGGTCCCCGGCCGCTCGTCCTTCTTGGTGAGGTCGGGCTTGCCGGCCGCGGCCTCGCCGAGCAGCTTGTCGAAGGCGTCGAAGTCGATGCCGCCCTCCAGGTCGTCGGCGGAGCCCCGGTGCACGAAGGCGTCCGGGTCGTCCAGGTCGGCGGCGGTGGGCAGCATGTCCGGGTGCTCCCAGAGCGCGTCGCGGCCCTCGATGCCGCGGGCGTCGGCGAGCAGCGCCCAGAGCCGGGAGGCGTCGCGCAGCCGGCGCGGACGCAGCTCCAGGCCGACCAGGGTGGCGAAGGTCTGCTCGGCGGGCCCGCCGGCCGCGCGGCGGCGGCGGACGGTCTCGCGCAGCGCGCCGGCCTGCGGCAGGTGCGGCTCGGCGGCGGCGTGCACGACGGCGTCGACCCAGCCCTCGACCAGCGCGAGCGCGGTCTCCAGGCGGGCGAGCGCGGCCTTCTGCTCCGGGGTGTCCTCGGGCTGGAGCAGGCCGCCGGCCAGCGCCTCCTGCAGCGCCTCCGGGTTGCTCGGGTCGAGCTGGCCGACCAGCTCCTCCATCCGGGAGGTGTCGACCTTGATGCCGCGCGCGTAGGCCTCGACGGCGCCCAGCAGGTGGGCCCGCAGCCACGGCACGTGGGCGAAGAGCCGCTGGTGGGCGGCTTCGCGCAGGGCGAGGTAGAGCCGGACCTCGTCGGCGGGCACGCTCAGGCCCTCGCCGAACTCGGCGACGTTCTGCGGCAGCAGCGCGGCCTTGCCGGCCGGGGCGAGCGGCAGGCCGACGTCGGAGGAGCCGACCACCTCGCCGGCGAGCGCGCCGAGCGCCTGGCCGATCTGGGTGCCGAACATGGCGCCGCCCATCGAGCGCATCACGCCCATCAGCGGGCCGGCCATGGCCTGCATCTCCTCGGGCAGCACGCCGCCCATGGCGTTGCCGACCCGCTCGGCGACCGGGTCCACCAGGTCCTTCCAGACCGGGAGGGTGGCCTCGATCCACTCGGCGCGGCTCCAGGCGACGGCGGTGCCGGCCCCGGAGGGGAACTCGGTGGAGCCGTCGAGCCACAGGTCGGCCAGGCGGACGGCCTCGGCGACGGCGGAGCGCTCGGCCGCGCTGACCGAGCGGTCCTTGCTCTTGCCCTCGGCGGGCTCGGCGACCACGGTCTGGCGGGCGATGTTCGTGGCGAGGTCCCAGTTCACCGGGCCGCCCTCGAACGAGAGCATCTGGCCGAGCTGCTGGAAGGCGGCGCCGAGGTCACCCGGGTTCATGCCGCCGAACATCGCGGCGAAGGGGTTGTCGGCTCCGGCGCCGCCCGGGGCGCCGGGCATGCCGAACATCGCGCCGAAGGGGTTGCCGCCGCCGAAGCCGAACGGCTGCGGACCGCCGCCGGACTGCTCCTGGTCCTTCTTCTCGTTCTTCTGCGCGTCGTCGGGCTTGGCCTTGCCGTCCTCGGGCTCCTCGGGCGGAACGCCGAATCCGAAGGGAAGGTCGCTCACGGGGTCCTCGATCCGGTCGGCCGTCATGCGGGTGTGGCGGAAAAGTCTGCGCCCGGGGCGGCGGCGGAGTGGGGGACTCGGGGGCGGCTCCCGCGCGGCAGGCCCGCGCCGGGTGCACCGCCGGGCCTTCGCCTCGGGCAGGATGGACGTACGTGACACACGTCCGTACGCACATAAAGCTAACCGTGGAGGATGGCCGGTGAGTTCCCCGCCCTCGGACGTTCGCTCTGGGCTGACCGGAGGAGAGGACGCGTCGGACACCACGGCGTCGCCGTCTCCAGCCTACGGCGGACGGCCGCTGACCGTGGCGGTCACCGGCGCCGCGGGGGTGCTGGGCGAGCGGGTCGCCGCCCGGCTGGTGGCCTCCCCGCACGTCCGGAAGGTCCTCGCCGTGGACGACCGGCGGGGGGAGGTGCCGGGCGTGCAGTGGCGGGTGCTCGACGTCCGCGACCCGGCGGTGGCCGAGCGGCTGGCCGGGGTCGACGTGGTGGTGCACCTGGCGATGGACTTCGGCATGGAGTCCGACGCCCGGGCCCGCAGCGCCTACAACGTGCGCGGCGCCCAGACGGTGCTGACCGCGGCCGCGGCCGCCGGCGTCCACCGGGTGGTGCTGTGCACCTCGGCGATGGTCTACGGCGCGCTGGCCGACAACGAGGTGCCGCTGGCGGAGGACTCCGAGCTGCGGGCCACCGAGGAGGCCTCGCTGGTCGGGGACCTGCTGGAGATCGAGCGGCTGGCCCGCCGGGCGCCGCGCGCCCACCCGGGCCTCCAGGTGACGGTGCTGCGCCCGGCCGTGGTGGTGGGTCCCGGCGTGGACACCGTGCTGACCCGGCACTTCGAGGCGCCCCGGCTGCTGGTGGTGGCGGGCTCCCGCCCGTGCTGGCAGTTCTGCCACGTGGACGACCTGGCGGCGGCGCTGGAGTACGCGGCGCTGGGCCTGGTCGAGGGCGAGGTGACGGTCGGCTGCGACGGCTGGCTGGAGCAGGAGGACGTGGAGCGGCTGTCCGGGATCCGGCGGATGGAGCTGCCGGCCTCGCTGGCGCTCGGTACGGCGGCGCGGCTGCACCGGCTCGGTCTGACCCCGGCCCCGGCCGGGGACCTGGCGTACACGATGTACCCGTGGGTGGTGTCCGGGAGCCGGCTGCACGAGGCGGGCTGGCGTCCGGCGCACACCAACGAGCAGGTGCTGGCCGAGCTGCTGGAGCAGGTGTCCGGCAAGCACGCGGTGGCCGGTCGCCGGCTGGGCGGCAAGGAGGCGGCGACCAGTCTGGGGGCGGCCGGGGCGACGGTGGCGCTGGTGGGTACGGCGGCGCTGGTGCGCCGGGCCCGCAAGCGGCGGCGGTTCTGACCGGTCGGCCCCGACCGGTCGGCCCCGGTGCCGGTTCCGATCGGCCGGTTCCGTCCTGCCGGTACCGGGCGGCGTGGGGAGGCGGTCGACGGACGGCACGCGCTTCTCACGATGCGAAAGTCCGGCGTCGTGATGCGGAAAGTACGGGCCCCGTCCCGTCCCGGATGGGGAATCATGGGGTCATGTCCGAGAACCACGACCCCATCCGCCTGCTCGCCATCCGCGACACCCCGCTCTCGCTGGACGAGGTGTACGAGGCGGTCGGCGACGACGCGGCCGGCGGCACCACCGTCTTCGTCGGGACGGTCCGGGACCACGACGGCGGCAAGTCGGTCTCCGCGCTGGAGTACAGCTGCCACCCCACCGCCGAGCAGGAGATGCGCCGGATCGCCGAGAAGGTGGCCGCCGACTTCCCGGTCCGGGCGCTCGCCGCGGTCCACCGGGTGGGCCGGCTGGAGATCACGGACAAGGCCGTGATCGTCGCCGTCTCCTGCGCCCACCGCGGCGAGGCCTTCGCGGCCGCCCGTCGGCTGATCGACGACCTCAAGCACGAGGTGCCGATCTGGAAGCACCAGGTCTTCTCCGACGGCGGGGAGGAGTGGGTCGGCGCCGGCGGCTGCTGAGAGCGGGACCGGTGCGACGGAACCGATCGGCACACCTCGTGCGTCGGTCGGGTCAGGCGCGCCGAGGTCTCACTCCAACGGGTCCGTGACGGTGCTCCGAATACTCCCTGGAAGTGAGCCGATCGGCCGTCCCGTGACCCGGATGGCGCCGGCCGCGTTGTCCGCCGGAGTGGTTAATCTGCTCATAGACACGACGAGCTGGGAGTACTGACATGGGTGCGCTCGCCTGGTTGCTCATTCCGGTGGCCGCGGTCCTGGTCGCCGCCCTCTGGGCGGTGTGGGCCCAGCGGGCGCCGCGGGCCACCGGGGACCCGGCCTCGCTGGCCGAACACCGGCGTTTCATGGCCGCCATGGAACGCACCACCGCGGGCGCGGCCGCCCCCGGCGAGGGCTCCGGCAGGTAGCCCGGCGGGCGCCGCTTCGGGCGCGTCCCGTACTGTCGTGGCATGCCACGCCGCTCCGCGACGATGCTCGCTGCCACCCTGCTGCTCATAGCGCTGCTCTGCGTCTCGGTGCTGATGAAGGTGCCGTACACGGAGATGAGCCCGGGGCCGACGTACAACACGCTCGGCAACCAGGGCGGCAAGCCGGTGATCAGCATCAGCGGGCACGACTCGTACCCGACGAGCGGCCACCTCAACATGACCACCGTCCAGGTCACCGGGGCCAAGTACGAGCCCAGCCTGGTCAACGCGGTGGTCGGCTGGCTGCGGGACGACGTGCTGGTGGTGCCGCACGACAACGTCTACCCCAAGGGGCAGTCGGACGCGGAGGCCAAGAAGCAGAACGCCGAGGAGTTCGCCTCCTCCGAGGACAGCGCGCGCACCGCGGCGCTCAAGCAGCTGGGCATCCCGGTGGGCAGCGAGTTCATCGTGAAGTCGGTCACCGCGGGCGCCCCGGCCGAGGGCCGGCTGCACGCGGGGGACCAGATCGTGGCGGTGGACGGCACGCCGGTCGGCTCGGTCGAGCAGGTGGTCGCGGCCGTCACCAAGCACAAGCCGGGCGAGTCGGTGGTCTTCACCGTCGTGCCTCGGGTCAAGGACGCGAACGGCGCCGCCACGCAGGGCGGGAAGACCGACGTCACCGTCCCGACCGTCCGGGCCAAGGACCTCGACCCGAACGCCTCCGCCGAGCGGGCGGAGCTCGCGGTGGTGGGCATCGGCACCGGGATGCGGCACACCTACCCGTTCCAGATCGACATCGGCCTGCAGGACGTGGGCGGCCCGAGCGCCGGCCTGATGTTCTCGCTCGGCATCATCGACAAGCTCACCCCCGGCGGCGACCTCACCGGCGGCAAGTTCGTGGCCGGCACCGGGACCATCGACGACGACGGCAAGGTCGGCCCGATCGGCGGCATCTCGATGAAGCTGATCGCCGCCCGGGACGCCGGGGCCGAGTACTTCTTCACCCCGTCCTCGAACTGCGCCGAGGCGACCAAGAACGTGCCGTCCGGGCTGACCCTGATCAAGGCGGACACGCTGGATGGCGCGCTGAAGTCGCTGGAGCAGGTCCGCTCCGGGCAGACCTCCGCGCTGCCGTCCTGCTCCGCCGGCTGACAGGCCCGGCCGACCGCCCGGCGGGCGCCGGGCGGCCGCCGGGAGAGCCGGCGGGGAAGGCGTCAGGCGAAGGTCGCCAGCAGTGCCTCGGTCAGGCCCGGCACCAGGTCGGGGCCGGTCAGCACCTCGCGGGCGACGTCCTTGGAACGCAGCCGCAGGGCGATCTCCTTCTTGCCGCCGCGCAGCACCGCGGCGGTGATCCGCACCTCCTCGCGCTTGGGGTGGTTGGCCACCCACTCGGCGAGCTGGGCGTCGCTGGCGCCCCGCGGGCGCGACTGCTCGGCGCCCGGGGGCAGCATCATGCGCTCGACGACCAGGGCGCAGCCGGCCACCGAGTCGGGCCAGGCGATGGTGCCGAGGAACTTGTCGAGCTCCATGCCGGCCGGCAGCTCGTCCTGCTCGATCGGGGTCAGGCCGGCCTCGTCGCCCTCGGCGAGGCCGAGCTGCTTGGCGATCTTCGGGTTGGCCTTGCGCAGGGCGGCGCTGTCCACCAGGGCGAACAGCCGGGCCGGGAGGTCCCAGCCGAGGGTGGATGCGTACTCGTCGATCTCCAGCGCGGCCCGGGTCAGCGGGGTGGCGGCCGGGAGCTTGGAGACGTCGTCGGGGGAGTTGTTCAGATCAGACGCGTCGGACATGCCTCAATCCTCACACGCCGGGCGGGGCCCGCTCGCCGGGCGGTCCGCCGCGGGAGCCGTCGGCAGGGGCGCCGCGACGACCGCCGCGGGGCCGCCCGGAGGGCCGCGGGAACCACGGAAGGGACGGCCGGGGGCGGACCGGCGTCGTAACCGTCTGCTAACGGTGGGAACTCGACCAAAGCCTGGTTAAGTTTCTCTGACGACCGACCCATTCAGACGACACAGCCGAGGTGCCACCGTGGTCTTCCAGATGCCCGAACGCTCAGAGCCGGGTTTCCGGCGCAGGGTAGGCCCGCCCTCCCGGCGAGCGCGGGTGGCCCTGCTGACCCTGGGCGTGCTCGCGGTGCTCTTCCTGCTGTTCGTCATGTTCGCGGGCTTCTGGACGGACTGGCTGTGGTTCAAGTCGGTCCACTTCTCCTCGGTGTTCACCACCCAGCTGTGGACGAAGATCGGCCTGTTCGCGGTGTTCGGGCTGCTGATGGCGGTGATCGTCGGCTTCAACATCTGGCTGGCGCACCGGCTGCGGCCGCCGCTGTCGGCGATGTCGGTGGAGCAGCAGAGCCTGGACCGCTACCGGGCCGGCCTGGCGCCGTTCAAGCGCTGGGCGCTGATCGGCATCTCGCTGGTGATCGGCCTGGTGGCCGGCGCCGCCGCCTCCGGGCAGTGGCGGACCTGGCTGATGTGGACGAACTCGACCTCCTTCGGTGAGAAGGACTCGCAGTTCGGCATGGACGTCTCGTTCTACGCCTTCGACCTGCCGTTCTACGAGTTCGTGCTGGGCTTCGCGTTCAGCGCGGTGATCGTCTCGCTGCTGACCTCGGCGCTGGTGCACTACCTGTACGGCGGGCTGCGGCTGCAGGGCCCGGGCCGCCGGGCGAGTGTGGGCGCGCAGGGGCACCTGGCGGTGCTGCTGGGCGTGTTCGTGCTGCTGAAGGCCGTCGCGTACTGGCTGGACCGGTACGCGCTGGCGGTGAAGACCGGCTCGTACAAGGGCGTCTCGGGCTGGACCGGCCTGCGCTACGTGGACGCCAACGCGTTCCTGCCGGCCAAGACCATCCTGTTCTTCGTCGCGATCATCTGCGCGGTGCTGTTCTTCCTGACCCCCATCCGCCGCACCTGGGCCCCGGCCCTGATCGGCCTGGGGCTGATGGTGCTGTCGGCGGTGCTGATCGGCGGGCTGTACCCGGCGATCGTGCAGCAGTTCCAGGTCAAGCCGAACGAGCAGGCCAAGGAGACGCCGTACATCCAGAAGAACATCGACGCCACCCGCCAGGCGTACGGGATCGCGGACGCGCAGACCACCCAGTACACCCCGCAGGGCACCACCAACGCCGACGCGCTCAAGCCGGACGCGCAGACCGTCGCGGACATCCGGCTGCTGGACCCGAACGTGGTCTCGCCGACGTTCCAGTCGCTGGAGCAGCAGCGCAACTACTACGCCTTCCCGAACACGCTGGACGTGGACCGCTACGGCACCGGGCAGGGCAAGCAGGACAGCGTGATCGGCCTGCGCGAGCTCGACCTCAACGGCGTGCAGCGCAACTGGATCAACGACCACTTCAAGTACACCCACGGCTACGGCGCGGTGGCCGCCAAGGGCAACCAGGTCGACGACAAGGGCCAGCCGGTGTTCACCGAGTCGGGCCTGCCGGCCACCGGCACGCTGGGCGACTACCAGCAGCGGATCTACTACGGCGAGAAGACCACCACCTACTCGATCGTCGGCGGCGCCAACAAGGAGATCGACTACACCGATCCCAAGACCGGCCAGAACGCCGAGTACACCTACTCCGGCGGCAGCGGGGTCTCGCTGGACAACCCGCTGACCCGGGCCGCGTACGCGGTGCGCTTCAGCGAGCCGCAGATCCTCTACGCGGGGGCGATCACCGACGGTGCCAAGGTGCTCTACAACCGGACGCCCAAGGAGCGGGTGGAGAAGGTCGCGCCGTGGCTGTCGATCGACGCCGACCCGTACCCGGTGGTGCAGGACGGCCGGGTGCTCTGGGTGCTGGACGGCTACACCACCTCGGACGGCTTCCCGTTCTCCTCGAAGACGACGCTGGGCGCCGCCACCAAGGACTCGCTGACCAACCAGCGCGGTGAGCTGCTGACCGTCGCCAACCAGGTCAACTACATCCGCAACTCGGTCAAGGCCACGGTGGACGCCTACACCGGCGAGGTGAAGCTCTACCAGTGGGACGACAAGGACCCGGTCCTGAAGACCTGGATGAAGGCCTTCCCCGGCACCGTCGAGCCCAAGGCGGACATCCCGCAGGGCCTGCTGCCGCACCTGCGCTACCCGCAGGACATGTTCAAGGTGCAGCGCGACCTGCTCGGCCAGTACCACGTCACCGACGCCAACTCCTTCTTCAACGGCAGTGACATCTGGCAGGTCCCGGTGGACCCGACCAGCGACACCAAGCAGGTCCAGCCGCCGTACTACGTGACGGTGCGGATGCCGGACACCAACACCGCGAGCTTCTCGCTCACCAGCACCTTCGTGCCCAACCAGCGGCCCAACCTGGCGGCCTTCATGGCCGTCAACGCGGACCCGGGGGACGACTACGGGAAGATCCGCATCCTGAAGATGACGGGCGAGAGCGGCGCCCCGGGCCCCGGCCTGGTGCAGTCGAAGTTCAACTCCCGCCAGGAGGTGGCCAACCAGATCTTCGCGCTGAAGAGCGGCGGGGACGCCGAGCTGGAGTACGGCAACCTGCTGACCCTGCCGGTCGGCGGCGGACTGCTCAACATCGAGCCGGTGTACGTGCGCGGACGCGGCGCCAAGTACCCGACGATGCAGAAGGTCCTGGCGGTGTACGGGGACGACAACGTGGCGTTCGAGGACACCCTGGAGGCCGCGCTGAAGAAGGTGTTCGGCGGGACGCCCCCGGCGACCACCCCGACCGTGCCGGCCAACCCGGGCACCGGGACGACCCCGACCAACCCGACGACGCCCACCGCGCCGGCGCCGGGCGGGACGATCTCGCCGGAGCTCCAGAAGGCGCTCTCGGACGCGGAGAAGGCGTACAACGACAGCCAGACCGCGTTCAAGAACGGCGACTGGGTGGCCTACGGCAACGCCCAGAAGGCGCTCGGCGACGCGCTGAAGGCCGCCGAGGCGGCCCGCGGCGGCAGCCCGGCGCCCGCCCCGGGCGGCACTCCCGCCCCGGGTGCCACGGGCGGCGGATCGCCCAGCCCGCAGCCGTAGCCCACTGAGCTGCGGCAACCGTTTTCCGTTCCACCCCGCGACCGTGCTATGGTTCAACCACCGACGCGGGGTGGAGCAGCTCGGTAGCTCGCTGGGCTCATAACCCAGAGGTCGCAGGTTCAAATCCTGTCCCCGCTACAA
Source organism: Kitasatospora sp. NPDC091257 (assembly GCF_044757675.1). Taxonomy (NCBI): domain Bacteria; kingdom Bacillati; phylum Actinomycetota; class Actinomycetes; order Kitasatosporales; family Streptomycetaceae; genus Kitasatospora; species Kitasatospora sp. NPDC091257. The sequence continues at coordinate 4,507 of NZ_JBIVVI010000033.1, read as the reverse complement.
AGGCCAGAGGCCCGGAGGATTCTTCCTCCGGGCCTCTGGTGTTTCCCGCTCCGTTCTCGCCCGGAAGCGGCGGGAACCGCTCCGGTAGTATCGACCGTCGCCAAGGACGACGGCAGCGGGGTTTGTGGGGTTGGAGTGTCGGGAAATCGACAAAGCGCCGAAGCAATTTCGTCGGCTTCGGGTCAGCCCCGCCGGAATTCGGCCGGGGCAGGTGTACGCGGGTACTGGGTGATGCGACGATGGGACACGTGGGGGACGGTGCACGGCCGCTGACCGGCCGTCGGGTCCGGCGCCTCCCCCGGGAGTCCTCCCGGTCGCACGCCGGGGCACGATGCCGCGACACTCTGGGGGAGCGGGAGTCGGCATGAGGCTGATCGGCAAGTCAGGCGCCAAGTCCGCGGCGGCCGTCGAGGCGGACACCGACGCCTGGGCGGAGAGCCCCGAGAGCACCGCCGCCCACCCCGGAGCCCTGCCCGCCCAGCGCACCAGCGGACTGTCCGAGCGTTCCCCGGCCACCGGCTACGGGCCCGACAGCCTGGTCCACGTGTCGACCCGTCAGTTCGCCGCCGCCGTCGGCGCGTACGGCGAACAGCCCGGCGGGGAGCCGGCCGCCGGCGCCGCGCTCGACCCGGCCGGCCTCGACTCGACCAGCTTCGAGACCGCCCTCGCCGCCCGCGAGTCCGCCGCGCTGGAGGCCCGCCACCGGCAGGCCGCCGACGGCGGCGACCCGGACGCCGCCTGCCGGCTCGGCACCCTGCTGCTGCGCCGCGGCGAACTGGAGGACGCCGAGTCCTACCTGCGTGCCGCCGCGGCCGCCGGGGTGCGCGCCGCCGCCAACAACCTCGGCGTGCTGCTGCACCAGCAGGGCCACCGCGCCGAGGCCGGCCAGTGGTGGCGCCAGGCCGCCGTGGCCGGCAGCGCGCCGGCCGCGCACGCGCTCGGGCTGCAACTGCGCGACCAGGGCGAGGAGGAGGCCGCCGAGTACTGGCTGCACTTCGCCGCCGACCACGGCCACCCGCTGGGCGCGTACGCCCTGGGCGACCTGATGGAGCACCGGCGGGACGTGCGCGCCGAGCGCTGGTTCAAGGTCTCCGCCGACGCCGGGCACCGGGAGGCCTCCTACCGGCTGGCCCGGATGCGCGAGGCCGCCGGGGACAAGGAGACCGCCGAGACCTGGTACCGCACCGCCGCCGCCCGCAGCCACGCCCGCGCCGCGCTGCGCCTGGGCGTGCTGCTGGAGGAGCGCGCCCGCACCGACCGGTCGCTGCTGGAGGAGGCGGCCCGCTGGTACCGGCAGGCCGCGCAGAACGGGGAGCCGCGCGCGGCCTGCGCGCTGGGCTTCCTGCTGCGCGACTCCGGGGACGTGGCGGCCGCCGCCGAGTGGTGGCAGGAGGCCGCCGAGGCCGGGGACGGCAACGCCGCCAACGCCCTGGGCGCGCTGCACGCGAGCCGCGGCGAGGCCGCCGCGGCCGAGCGCTGGTACCGCGCCGCACTCGACGCGGGAGACCAGAACGGCGCCTTCAACCTGGGCCTGCTCTGCGCCGGCACCGGCCGCGAGCAGCAGGCCGAGCAGTGGTACCGCCGGGCCGCGTACGCCGGGCACCGGGAGGCCTGCAACGCGCTGGCCGTGGTGCTGCTGCAGCGCGGCGACGAGTCCGGCGCCCAGCCCTGGTTCTCCAAGGCGGCCGAGGCCGGCAGCGTGGACGGCGCGTTCAACCTCGGCGTGCTGCACGCCGGGCGCGGCGAGCAGCAGCAGGCCCAGGAGTGGTACGCGCGCGCCGCGGCCGAGGGGCACGGCGAGGCGGCCCTGCAACTCGCGGTCGTCCAGGAGCAGCGCGGCAACCTGGCCGGGGCGCTGCAGCGCTACCGGCAGGCGGCGGCCGGAGGCTCGGCCGAGGGCGCGTTCCGGCTGGCCTCGCTGCTGGACCGGCGCGGGGACGCGGACGCCGAGGCCGAGCACTGGTACGCGCTGGCCGCCGACGCCGGGCACCGCCGGGCGCAGGTGCGGATGGGCGTGCGGGCGGCCGAGCGCGGGGCGCTGGAGATCGCGGAGAGCTGGTACCGGCGGGCCGCCGAGGCGGGCAGCCGCAGCGCCGCGTTCAACCTGGGGCTGCTGCTGGCCCGGCAGGACAGCGAGGCCGAGGCGATGCTCTGGTACACCCGGGCCGCCGACGCCGGGCACGGCCGGGCGGCGCTGCGGCTGGCGCTGCTGGCACTGCGCCGCGGGGAGCCGATGCAGGCGGAGAACTGGTGCCGGCGGGCGATCGGCTCCGGGCCGGCCGAGGTGGCCGAACGGGCCGGGCGGCTGCTGGGCGCGCTGAACGCCGAGTTGAGCGCGTAACCCCCGATTCGAGCGGCCCCGCGATCCGCTTGTCCCGCCGATCGGTGCAACTCCCTGATCGGTGCAACTCCCTGATCGGTGCAACTTCTTGATCAGGGGCGGCAGTTCGGGCACAGGCCGCGGTAGGTGACCTCGGCGGCGGTGACGGCGAAGCCGAAGCGCTCGGCGGCGGGGAGGGCGGCGAGCGGGTCGCCCTGCGGGTGGACGTCGCGGATCGCGCCGCAGCCCGAGCAGATCAGGTGCTGGTGGGCGCGGTGCGCGTTGGGGTCGTAGCGCTTGGCGCGGCCGTCGGTGGCGACCTCCAGGACCTCGCCGAGGGTGACGAGCTCGCCGAGCGTGTTGTAGACGGTGGCGCGGCTGATCTCCGGCAGCCGGGCCGCCGCGCGGGCGTGCACCTCGTCGGCGGTGAGGTGCACGTGGTCGCCGTCCAGGACCTCGGCCACGACCCGGCGTTGCGAGGTCAGCCGCCAGCCCCGTGCGCGCAGTCTCTCCAGCAGGTCGCTCATGCCATCCAGAGTAGGTCAAGCTCCGAGATTGGTTCCAGTATTGACTTGGACAAAGTCCAAGTTAGGATCGTGTCATCACGACCGGACACCGCGGAGGCACTCCCATGACGATCCAGGACGAGCAGCGCCCGACCCTGACCACGGAGGCGGGTGCCCCCGTCGCCGACAACCAGAACACCGAGACGGCGGGCGTCGGGGGCCCGGCGCTCATCCAGGACCAGCTGCTGTTCGAGAAGCTCGCGCACTTCAACCGCGAGCGGATCCCGGAGCGCGTGGTGCACGCCCGCGGCGCCGGCGCGTACGGCACCTTCACCGTGACCGCCGACGTGACGCCCTGGACCCGGGCGGCGTTCCTCTCCGAGGTCGGCAAGCAGACCGAGACGTTCCTGCGCTTCTCCACGGTGGCGGGCAACCTCGGCGCGGCCGACGCGGTGCGCGACCCGCGCGGCTTCGCGCTGAAGTTCTACACCGAGGAGGGCAACTACGACCTCGTCGGCAACAACACCCCGGTGTTCTTCATCAAGGACGCCATCAAGTTCCCCGACTTCATCCACACCCAGAAGCGCGACCCGTACACCGGCTCCCAGGAGGCGGACAACGTCTGGGACTTCTGGGGCCTGTCGCCCGAGGCCACCCACCAGGTGACCTGGCTGTTCGGCGACCGCGGCATCCCCGCCTCGTACCGGCACATGAACGGCTACGGCTCGCACACCTACCAGTGGCAGAACGAGGCCGGCGAGCACTTCTGGGTCAAGTACCACTTCAAGACCGACCAGGGCATCCGCAACCTCGCCCAGGCGGAGGCCAACACCCTCGCCGGCGAGGACCCGGACAGCCACCAGCGCGACCTGCGCGAGTCGATCGAGCGCGGCGAGTTCCCCAGCTGGACGGTGCAGGTCCAGATCATGCCGGCGGCCGACGCGGCGAACTACCGCTTCAACCCCTTCGACCTCACCAAGGTCTGGCCGCACGCCGACTACCCGCCGATCGAGATCGGGAAGCTGGAGCTCAACCGCAACCCCGACAACGTCTTCGCCGAGGTCGAGCAGTCGGTGTTCTCCCCGGCGCACTTCGTGCCCGGCATCGGCCCGTCCCCGGACAAGATGCTCCAGGGCCGCCTGTTCGCGTACGCCGACGCCCACCGCTACCGGGTCGGCATCAACGCCGACCACCTGCCGGTGAACCGTCCGCACGCCACCGAGGCCCGCACCAACAGCCGCGACGGCCACTTGTACGACGGCCGCCACGGCCGGCAGAAGAACTACGAGCCGAACAGCTTCGGCGGCCCGGTGCAGACCGGCCGTCCGCTGTGGGCCGCGACCGCCGTCGACGGCCCCACCGGCACCCACGCCGCGCCCTCGCACGCCGAGGACGACGACTTCGTGCAGGCCGGCGACCTGTACCGGCTGTTCTCCGAGGAGGAGAAGCAGCGCCTGATCGGCAACCTGGCGGGCTTCATCGCCAAGGTCTCCGCCGACCGCGAGGACATCGTGGAGCGGGCGGTCGACAACTTCCGCAAGGCCGACGCCGACTTCGGGCAGCGGCTGGACGCGGCGGTCCGGGAGCTGCGCAAGCGGTAGTCACCGGACCGGGAACGGCGGCGGCCCCCCGACCAGCTTCCACTGGTCGGGGGGCCGCGACCACGCTCGGGGCGGCCGGG
>NZ_JBIVVI010000032.1:0-18116 GCF_044757675.1 Kitasatospora sp. NPDC091257 | reverse complement strand
GGGTCCTGCTGGAGGGGGCCTACTTGAGGCCGGCGGCGGCGCACGCGGCGGCGTAGTCGGCGGTGCAGATGTCGGAGACCTTGTAGATGCCGTCGGCCACCACGGTGGTGGCGATGGTGTCCTTGGTGACGACCTTGGCGTCCAGCAGCTTGGACGGGATGTTCTTGGCGGTGGCGCTGTCGACACTGTCGGGGGCGATGCTCTTGACGTCCTTGCCCCGCAGCAGGGCGACGGCCAGTTCGGCGGCGGTGTCGGTGATCGGGCGGTAGGCCTTGTAGATGGTGTAGGCCTGGTCGCCGTTCACGACGCGCTGGATGGCGTCCAGGCTGGCGTCCTGGCCGCCGACGGGGATGTTGATGCCGGCGCCCTTGAGCTGGGTGATGATGGCGGCGGCCATGCCGTCGTTGGCGGAGTAGACGCCCTGGAAGCCGTTCTTGCCGAACTCGGTGACGGCGGCGGAGATCTTCTGCGCGGCGACGGCGGCGTTCCACTGCCCGGACTGCTCGTAGACGACCTTCTTGATCTTCCCGTCGAGGGCCTTGTGCGCGCCGGACTTGAACTGCGCGGAGTTCGGGTCGGCCTCGTCGCCGTCGATCATGACGATGTTGGCCTCGGCGGCCTGCGGGCCGAGCGCGTCCAGCAGGGCCCGGCCCTGGAGTTCGCCGACCTTCTCGTTGTCGAAGGAGGTGTACGCGGCGACCGGGCCGCTGGCCAGGCGGTCGTAGGCGAGGACCTTGACGCCCTTGGCGGCGGCCTCCTCGACCCAGCTCTGGGTGGAGTCGGCGTCGTACGGGTCGAGGATGATCACCTTGACGCCCTGGGTGAGCAGGGTGTCGAACTGCTGCTTCTGCTTGGCGGCGCTGCCCTCGGCGTTGTTGTACAGCACCTTGCACTGCGCGCACAGGGACTTGACCTTGGCCTCGATGAACGGCCGGTCGAAGGACTCGTAGCGCACGGAGGAGGCGTTCTCGGGCAGCAGCAGGCCGATGGCGTCGGGGTTGCCGGCGGCGGATGCCTCGTTCTTGGCGCCGCCGGCCTTCCCGCACGCGGCGGTCATGGACAGGGTCAGCGCGAGGCCCATGGTGGAGACGAGGGCGCGACGCAGTACGGCGTTCATCGGATACCTCTCCCTGGGATCGCCGCGGCTTCGCGGCGGGGTGGGGGGAGTTAAACCTGGGCGCGTACATGACGTCAATAAGTAAAACCAGACTCCCCGAAATCCACCACCATTCGTTATCTTCGTGAACACGCCTCGGACGGGCGGCGCGTCCGAGGCGCGGGAAAGCGGAATGCCCGCCGCTCCCCTCGGACGGCGGGCACCCCGCGGCTCTGACCTGACGAAACGTCAGGGACGGTCGAGCGTGATCGAGTTGATCGGACCCAGGTCGTCGTACACGCCGCGCTGCGCCGCGATGTCGTAGACGCAGTCACCGCCGCCCGAGGCACGGCACAGGTGGGCGTGCGCGCCGCCGGTCTGGTTGTTGAGCACCCAGTGGTTGCCGTACTGGCCGCTCAGGTTGTGCGCGCCGTAGCTCCGGTAGACGGCACTGGGGCTGACCGCCGGGTCCTGGTCCTGCGGGTAGACGCAGACCGCTCCGGACGGGCAGCCCGCCCAGTCGCCGGCCGCGGCGCCGGCACTGCCGGCCCCCATCGTGGTCAGCGCGGCGGCGGCCATGGCCAGGGCGGCGACGGCGTGGGTGATCCTGCGCATGAGTGGTTCTCCCTTGGCTGGTACGAGGACGGACGACCCGTCCGTCCGGTGCCCGTCAGCCTAGGAATCCGGCGCCCGCAGCGGTCCCTGACATCTGACAGGGGCGCGCCTGCTTGCCCCGCGAGCCGGAACCCTCCACCGGGCGGCGCGCTCCGCGGGGCGGGCCCCGAAGGTCAGTGCGGGTGGCCCAGGTACGGGAAGGCCGGCAGCAGATCGGTGTGCGGCCCGATGTGGTCACCGGACACCTTGCCGTCGGTGAGCATCGTCAGCCGCGCCGAGGTCACGTCGTCGGTCAGCGAGCGCCCGTTCGGGTAGACGGCCGGGCGGGCCCGGTCGTAGCGCAGGACGTCCGGCAGCACGATCCGCAGCTGCGCGTGCGCCGCGTCCGTGGTGTACCCGCCGAAGTGCTGCAGCTTCGCCGTCCACGGATCACGGTAGGTCACCCAGTCGTCCACCGGCTCCCCGGCGTTGTACGCGTCCTTCACGTCCTCCTCGTTGAAGTACGCCGTCAGCGACGGATGCGCACCCCGGTCCACCGACACCAGCCGACCGTCCTTGCGCACGCTCACCCGCGCCCACACCCCGATCTCCGGCGCCTCGCCGAACGCCGCGTCCGGCGCCTCCAGCACGATCCCGAAGACGTTCTTGTCCGCGCCCCAGTCCACCCCCGTCCACTGGAAGTCCTTCACGATCCCGTCCAGGTCCGCGAAGAACGGGTCGCTGCGCAGCCCCGCACTCACCCGGTACGACCCCGCCTCCACCACCGCCGGGGTGCCCGTGAAACTCACCGGCGCCCGCGACACCAGCACCTCACCGGTCGCCTCGTGCCCGCGCGCCCCCTCACCGGTGGTACGCCGCACCGTCATGCTCTGCGCCCCGCCCACCGGCTCGGAGAAGGTGAAGCTGTACGCGATGTCGGCCCGCTGGTCGCCGTCGGTGTCGATGTCGATCCGGTACACCGCCTCCGGATGGAAGGCCTGCCCGCCACTGGGCGCGACCGGGTTCACGTTCATGATCAGCACCGTCCGGCCCGGCTCCGGCGAGGCGAAGGCGAACAGGTCGGTCAGATCCAGGCGCGCGTCACCCTCCGGTGAGCGCAGGTTCGGTCCGCTGAGGTGGTGCGACACGACGGTCTCCGGTCTCCAGTGCTTCGCGTGCGTCCGCGTGGACACCCCCCGCCCCCTCCGGCCATTGCTAACACGACCCGCCCGTACCGGCCCGCCCCGCTGCGCCACCCGGGCGACGTCGCAAGGGGGGACGGCGGGCGCGTGGCGCGTGGCGGGCCGACGGGCGGGGGCGCCGGGGTGGCCGACGCTGGCGCCGGAGCGTCAGGACGCCTTCGGCGCCTGCGGGCCGAGCAGCACCGGCAGCGCCCGGTGCCCGTTGGAGATCAGCGAGTCGACCGGCTCCAGCCGCGCGTCCGGGACGAGGGCGAGGTCGGGGAAGCGCTCGAACAGCCGGCTCAGCGCGGTGCGCCCCTCCAGGCGGGCCAGCGGCGCGCCGAGGCAGAAGTGCACGCCGTGCCCGAAGGCGAGGTGGTCCTTGACCGGCCGGGTGACGTCGAAGTCGGCGCCGCTGTCGCCGTAGCGCACCGGGTGGCGCCCGGCGGCCGCGTAGGCGGCGAGGATCGCCTCGCCCCGGCGCACCGTCACCCCGCCGGGCAGCTCGATGTCCTCCACCGCGTAGCGCATCGGCAGGTGCGCGACCGGCGCGTTGCGGCGCAGCGCCTCCTCGACGACGTCGTCCCAGCCGGCCTTGCCCGCGCGCACCAGGGCGAGCTGCCCGGGGTGGGTGAGCAGGTCGGTGATGCCGTTGTCGATCAGGTTGACGGTGGTCTCGTAGCCGGCCGAGACGATCAGCAGCACGGTGTCGCGCAGTTCCTCCTCGCTCAGCGCGCGGGAGTCGCCGTCGCTCTCGTGGTCGCGGGCGGCGATCAGCGCCGAGGTCAGGTCCTCGCCCGGTTCGCGGCGCTTGGCGGCGATCAGCTCCTCCAGCAGGGCCAGGAACGCGGTCACGGTGGCCGCCGACTCCTCGGCGGACAGGGTGGTGGAGAAGACCTTGTCGACCATGCCCCGGAAGGTGTCCGTGATGCTGTCGGGCAGGCCCAGCAGCCGGGAGATGACCTGGATCGGCAGCGGGTAGGCCAGGCGCTCGCGCAGGTCCACCACCTCGCCGGGGGCGCAGGCGGCCAGGCCGTCCAGCAGGGCGTCGGTCAGCTCCTCGACGCGGGCGGTCATGGTGGCGACCTGGCGGGCGGTGAAGGCGCCGCCCACCAGCCGGCGCAGCCGCCGGTGGTCGGCGCCGTGCGCGTTGAACATGTTGTGCGCGCTCACCCAGATCGCCAGCGGCCAGGTCCGCACCACCTCGGCGAAGTCCGGCCAGTGCTGCGCGCCGTCCTTGGAGACGCGCGGGTCCTTGGTGAGCTCCTCCAGCAGCACCGGGTCGGACACCGACCAGGCCCGCACGCCCAGGATGTCGACGGGCGTGGCCGCTCCGCGCGCGCACAGCTCGGCGCTCTCGGCATCGCGGGCGCGGCCGGTCGGGTCCAGTACGAGACGCTCCACGGGGTCCACGGGGGTTCCTCCACTCGACGCGGGGACGGTGCGCGGCCGCACGCCGCGCACCGGGACACGAGGATGCTCGCCCGCGGCGGTCCGCGTCGAGAGGGCGTGGCGGTCGGCGCGTCGTCGCGGGCCGGCCCGGCCGGGGCACGGGCGGGCACGGCTCACGCCCGCACGCGGTCCGCCTCGTGGACCCGCGGCGGCGCCACCGCGCTCGTGGCGCGTTCGAACAGGGCGCCGCTGCGGCTGTGGGCCACCGTGCGCACCCAACGCCAGCCCTGCGCACGGTAGTAGGCGTGCAGGGCGGCGTTGTCGCTCCACACGTTCGCCCGCAGCAGCCCGGCGCCCGCCCGCGCGGCCCGCCAGGCGGCCCAGTCGCCCAGACGGGCGCCGATGCCGCGCCCGGCGTACCGGCGGTCCACCGTGAAGGAGCTCACGTAGCGGGCCGGGCGGGCGAGTTCCTCGCCGCTCCACAGGCGGGGGCTGCCGGTGGGGCGCAGCGTCACGGTGGCGACGGCCTCGCCCTGCGGCGCCAGCGCGGCGACCACCGTCGCGCCCCGGGCGATCAGCGTCAGGCCGCGCTCGGGGTCGTACGGGGCCGACCACTGGGCCGAGCCGTGCTCCAGCGCGATCCAGGCGGCCGCCTCCGCCCGCAGCGCGGCCAGCCGGGGCAGGTCGGCGGGCACCGCGGCGCGGACGTACAGCGGCACGGGTGTCCTCGGCACGGGTCTCCTCACCGCGACGCGCAGGGGACGGCGGTTCCCGCGGGTTCGTCGAGGGGTTCGAGGACGAAGCCCGCGCGCAGGGCGTCCACCAGCCGCCGTCCGGGCGCGGTGAGCGCGGTGCCGTCCGGGGTGGTCAGCGGGTGCCGGGCCACGACCCGGGCGAGCGGCACCCCGGGGAGCAACACCGTCCCGGGGGAGGGCAGTTGCAACAGCACGCAGTCGTCGGGCCCGCACTCCAGCAGACCGAACCCGGCGCCGCAGTACCGCAGCCGCCCGTCCTTGAGCCGGTGCAGACCGCCGCCGGGCGCCGCCGCCACCCGCACCGGGGCGCCGGTGTGCCGCACCACCAGCTGCACGGCGCCCGCCGCGTCCGTGCGCGGCTCGCCGCCGGTGGCGTGCCCGTAGAGCTCCAGGACGTGGCGCAGCGCGGACGGCAGCGCGTGCTCGGCCAGTTCGAGCTCGCCCAGCAGCCAGGTCGAGCCCTGCATGCGGCAGTTGAGCTCCAGCAGCAGCGGGCGCTCGTCGTCCAGGACGAAGTCGGCGCCGAACAGGCCCCGGTAGCCGAGCGCGGCCAGCGCCTCGCCGACGCGCCGCGCCGCGGTGCCGGCCCGGGCCAGGGCGAGCGGCGACAGCAGGGCCGGGGCCGCGAAGTCGCAGCCGGAGTAGGCGCCGAAGGGCGCGCCGATGCCCTCGACGCGGGTCAGCTGGACGGACGGGCGCAGCACCCGCACCGTGCTGTCCGCCGAGACCAGGACGTGCAGGTTGACCGCGACGCCCTCGACGTAGCCGCTCACCAGCCAGGGCCCGCCGCCGGCCCGGCGGATCGGCTGCAGCTGCGCCTCGTCGGTGACCAGGTGGGTGCCCTTGCCGCTGGAACCCGTCGGCGTCTGCACCACGTAGCGGTCGCCGAAGCGCCGGCGCAGCTCCCGGTGGTCGAGCGCCGGGGCCACCGCGTCGGACGGCGTCACCGCCCCCACCGACCGCAGCCAGGCGCGCTGGGCCCGCTTGTCGCCCAGCACCGGCAGGGCCAGCCGCGGCGGCTCCGCCAGGCGGGCGCCGAGCACGTCGAGTGCCGAGCGCCACTCGGGTTTCATCGCGGTGTAGGGCAGCAGCGCCAGCTCCCGGCCCCGCCAGGCCCCGGCGCTGGCGCCGGTGCGGGCGATCCGGCGCAGCACCTCGTGGACACCGGCACCCAGCGAGGTGTGGTCGCGCACCCCGCTGGCCGGCTCCAGCGCATGGAAGAGCGCCCCGAACTCGCCCTCCCAGCCCGCGTCCGCACCCTCCACGCTCAGCACGGCGGACAGGCAGCCGGTGCGCAGCAGCGGCAGCACGAACAGGGGGCGGGCACAGCACGACAGCCCGGGCACGGCCCGCAACCGGGCCACCGCTTCGTCACAGGATGTGATCACCCACGCGATTATGGAGAGCCCGGGACGGCGCCCACCGCCGCCGCGCGCCCCATCACGCCCCGCACGAGGCACTCCCCGCCCCCACCCTCACCCGTACGAAGGATCCGCCCGCGTTGACGGCCTGTCGGGGCCGCTGTCGGCACCCGGCAGTACCGTGCACGAATGAACAGCCGCACCGACCGCACCGACCAGGCCGACAGCGCCGCCGCCCGCACCGCCGCACCCACCTGGCGGGTCACCGAGACCGCCGGCCTGGAAACCTCCTGGATCGACCTGCGCCCCACCGCCCTGACCGCCCGCGGCCGCGTCGCCGCCGCCGAACCGGCCCCGTACTGGCTCGACTACGAACTCGACACCGGCGACGGCTTCACCACCCGCCGCATGCACGTCACCGCCCGCACCCCGGACGCCGTCCGCACCCTCGACCTGCGCCGCGACGAGACCACCGGCCACTGGACCGTCGACGGCACCCCGCGCCCCGACCTCGACGGCGCCCTCGACTGCGACCTCGGCCTGTCCCCGCTCACCAACACCCCGCCCGTCCTGCGCCACGCCCTCCACCGCGGCCCGGGCGAACACCACTTCCTGATGGCCTGGATCCGCGTGCCCGAGCTGGTCGTCGTGCCCTCCCGCCAGACCTACACCCACCTGCGCCGCCACCAGGACGGCCGCGCCACCGTCCGCTACACCTCCGGCGACTACCGGGCGGACCTGCTGCTGGACGCGGACGGCCTGGTCGCCGACTACCCGGGCCTGGCCCACCGCATCGCCTGACGGCCCCCGGCCCGACGGCCCGGCCAGGCCCGACGGCCCGGTCCGGCCCGACGGGGCGCCCGACCTGACGGGGCGCCCGGCTTTCCCGCCCGGTACGCTCGGGCGCATCCCCCGACCCGCCACGAGGAGGCCCCGATGCCCTGGTTCGCACTGGAGCGCTTCGACGCCTCCTTCTTCGACACCGCCCCGCACCGCCACCGCCACGTGATGGACCTGCCGGTGGCACCGCGGAGCGTGTGGGCGGGGCTCGCCGGCCCGGCACCGCTGTCCTGGTGCCGGGGCCTGGCCGGCGGCCGCTACACCTCACCGGCCCCGCACGGCGTCGGCACCACCCGGGAGATCACCGCGCTCGGGACGCTGCGGCTGCGCGAGGAGTTCACGCTCTGGGAGGAGGGCACGCGGCACGCGTTCCGCGTCACCGAGGCCTCCCTGCCGCTGTACCGGCGCTTCGGCGAGGACTACCTCCTCGAACCCCTCCCGGGCGGCGGCACCCGCTTCACCTGGACCTTCGCCTACGAGCCGGCCCCACTGCTGCGCCGCCCCGCGGCACTGACCGACATGCCCGGGGCGGCCTTCCAGCGGACGCTGATCGCCGACACCAAACGGCACTTCGGCGCGGCCTGAGCCCGCCGGGCCACGGGCGCCCGGACCTGAGCCCGCCCGGCCCGGCGGGCCGTCCCGACCATCCCCGTGAAGGCCTCACACGTACGAGTGAACGAGCTGGACCGGGCGCCTGGCGACCACGTACAACTGCGCCCACAGGGCCACCCGTCGAACGACCCGACCGCCGTCGGCCCTGCCACCCACGCACCCCCGGAGGGCCCGATGGCCACGGAGATCACCTACGAGGAACTGGCCACCCTGGTCAGGACCCGCGCCGGCGTCCAGGTCACCGCCGAGGAACTCGCCGACCCCGGCCGCATGTTCCTCGACCTCGGCGTCGACTCCCTGGGCGTGCTGGGCGTCCTCGCCGACCTGGAGAACCGCTACGGCGTCTCCCTCGACAGCTCCGACCTGCTCGGCCGCCCCGTCGCCGAGTTCCTCAAGGACGTCAACGCCTCGCTGAACCCCGGCTCCTGACCGGCCCGGAGCGGGGCGGGAAGCCCGGCCCCGGCGGCCTCCCGCTCCCGCTCCCGCTCCCGCGCCCCGCGGCCCTACCCCTGCGGGTAGAACACGAACAGCGTGCAGCCGACGGCCGTCGACGGCACGTGCCACGACCCCGCCGGAGCGTGCAGGAACGTACCGGCCGGGTAGTCCCGCGCCCCGTCGTTGAAGACGCCCGCCACCACGAACACCTCCTCCGGCCCTGGCTCGTGGACGTCACGGTGCGGCCAGCGGGAGCCCGCCGCCATCTCCAGCACATGGGCGTGCGCGCCGTCCGGCCCCCGCCACAGGGCCCGCAGCCGGACACCGGGGAACAGCTCGCGGACCGGGGACTCGTCGACGGACACGGACGTGTAGCCCTGCTGGGCAAGGATCTCCGGGTACATGCCCGCAACGGTGCCGCGCCCCGGCCGGCCCGGACAGGCCCCACCGCGACACCCTGGGGTACTTTCCTGCCATGCACCGCGTGGTGGCCCTGGTCCGGCCCGTCCAGTCGACCTTCGAACTCGGCTGCGCCGCCGAGGTCTTCGGCACACCGAGACCCGGCCTGCCGCAGCACTACACCTTCGCCACCTGCACGCAGGTCCCCGGCCCGGTGCCCACCACCGGCGGCTACACCATGTCCGTGCCGCACGGCCTCGACGCGCTCGACACCGCCGACACCGTGATCGTCCCCGGCTGGCTGCCCGTGGACGAACCCCTCGCCGACCCCGTGCGCCGCGCCCTGCTGCGGGCGCACGCCCGCGGGGCCCGGCTGGCCGCCATCTGCTCCGGAGTGTTCGCCCTGGCCCGCACCGGACTGCTCGACGGCCGCACCGCCACCACCCACCGGGCCCGCGCCGACCAGCTGCGCCGCGCGTACCCCCGGATCCGGGTCGAGCCGCACCGGCGCTACGTGGACCACGGCGACGTCGCCACCAGCGCGGGCGCCGGCGCCGGCCTCGACCTGTGCCTGCACCTGGTCCGGCGCGACCACGGCGCCGCCCACGCCGCCGCGCTGGCCCGGCACATGGCGATGGCGCCGCACCCCGACGACGACCGCACGCCGTACGCGCCGGCGTCGTCACCTCCGCCGCCGTCACCGCCGGTGCCGGTGCCGGTGTCGTCGGGGCAGGCGCTGGACGGCCTGCTCGCCTGGGCCGACGAGCGCCTGGGCACGCCCCTGTCGGTCGAGGCCCTGGCCGCCCGCCTCGGCGTCTCGCCCCGCACCCTGGCCCGGCGCTTCGCCGACCACCTCGGCACCAGCCCGGGCGCCTGGCTGCTCGCCCGCCGGCTGGCCGCGGCCCGCGTCCTGCTGGAGGACACCGACCTGCCCGTCGACGCGATCGCCGCCCGCGTCGGGCTGACCTCCGCCGTCAACCTGCGCCGCCGCTTCCGTGCCCGTACCGGCACCACCCCCGGCGCCTACCGGCAGGCCTTCCGCACCCGCTGAGCCGTACGTCCCGCGCCATGCGCTGCGGGACGTACGGCCGTCGGCCGCGCCGGAGGGCCGCCATCACCCGATCGAGTGGCCGGCGCTGCCGTTTCCCGTGCCGGTGACGTGCGCGTGGGTAGCGTCGGTCCATGATCGTGGACTCGTCAACAGATCTGACATGTCGACGATTTGACTTATTGTCATACAAGTAAAGAGGCATCGTCGCATGGCAGAGAAGCGCCTGAAGTCCTGGGGCAACAACCGCTCCGGCCAGCTCGGGGACGGCACCTGGGCCGACCTCCGCACCACGGCCACCGCCGTGCTCGGGCTGACCAGCGCCGACGTGGTGAAGATCGCCGCCGGCGGGGCCGGTGCCACCCTCGGCCACGGGCTGGCCCTGCTGGCCGACCGCACGGTGCAGTCCTGGGGCGTCAACGGCTCGGGCCAGCTCGGCGACGGCACGGTGTTCAGCCACAACGCGCCCGGCCAGGTGGTCAATCTCGCCGACGCCACCGACATCGCCGCCGGCGGCGCGCACAGCCTCGCCCTGCTCGCCGACGGCACCGTCCTGGCCTGGGGCCAGAACAACCACGGCCAGCTCGGCAACGGCACCGGCGCCGACAGCGGCGTCCCGGTGCGGGTCGAGGGCCTCCACAAGGTCGTCGCCATCGCCGCCGGCCTCCACCACAGCCTCGCGCTGCGCGAGGACGGCACCGTCTGGGCCTGGGGCTACAACAGCAACGGCCAGCTCGGCGACGGGACTTCGACCAACCGCGGCCTCCCGGCGCGGGTCGTCGGACTGACCGGCGTCAGCCGGATCGCCGCCGGCGCCAGCCACAACCTCGTCCTGGTCGGCACGCCCGGCAGCGGCGCCGCCGTGAAGGCCTGGGGCTACAACGCCACCGGCCAGCTCGGCGACAACACCACCATCAACCGCTACACCCCCGTCACCACCCACGGGGCCTGGACCGGCGGGGTCACCCGGATCGCGGCCGGCTGCAACCACAGCATGGCCGTCGTCGACACCGACCACCGCCTCAAGGCCTGGGGCCAGAACACCGCCGGCCAGCTCGGCGACGGCACCACCGTCTTCCGCGTCACCCCCGTCACCGTCCCCGGCCTGAGCGGCGTACGGCTGGTGGCCGGCGGCCGGGAGCACACCGTGGCCCTGTCCGGGACCAGCACCGTGCACTCCTGGGGCAGCAACGGCTCCGGCCAGCTCGGCGACGGCACCACCGCCGACAGCAGCACCCCGGTGCCCACCCTCACCGCCCTCACCGGCATCGACAAGCTCGCCGCCCCCGTCGGCGGCGACTTCACCCTCGCCAACTGAGGCGCCTCGACGGTGCCCGGCCGTCCCTCCTGTCACAATGCGCGTGAGCAATCCGTAGCCGCCGCAACCCGTACAGTGAGGTCATCGTGTCGAAGGTCAAACTGAGCACCAACCACGGCGACATCGTCCTGCGCCTCGACGCGGAGAAGGCCCCGGAAACGGTGGAGAACTTCCTCCAGTACGTCCGGGACGGCTTCTACGACGGGACGGTCTTCCACCGGGTCATCAACGGCTTCATGGTCCAGGGCGGCGGGATGGAGCCCGGCATGAAGCAGAAGAAGACCCGCGCCCCCATCCAGAACGAGGCCGACAACGGCCTGAAGAACACCAAGTACACCGTCGCGATGGCCCGCACCGGGGACCCGCACTCGGCCACCGCCCAGTTCTTCATCAACGTCGCCGACAACGACTTCCTCGACCACAGCGGCAAGAACGCCCAGGGCTGGGGCTACGCCGTCTTCGGCGAGGTCGTCGAGGGCCAGAACGTCGTGGACGCCGTCAAGACCGTGCCCACCGGCTCCAGGAGCGGCCACCAGGACGTCCCCAAGGAGGACGTGGTCATCGAGAAGGCCGAGGTCG
Source organism: Kitasatospora sp. NPDC091257 (assembly GCF_044757675.1). Classification (NCBI taxonomy): domain Bacteria; kingdom Bacillati; phylum Actinomycetota; class Actinomycetes; order Kitasatosporales; family Streptomycetaceae; genus Kitasatospora; species Kitasatospora sp. NPDC091257. Next base: position 6,506 of record NZ_JBIVVI010000032.1, on the reverse strand, counting down.
TCGAGTAGGACGGCTCCGTCGGCCAGGGGCGGGGGAGCAGGCGCGCGCGGGAAGTCGGCCCGGCCGACTTCCCGCTCCGCACCGCCCGGCGCAGCCCCGGCGTGTCGCCCCGACCCCTCCCCGCCGCCGGACGGGTGAACGCGCCCACGGCGGTGCGCGGCGCCCGCCCGGGCCGCGCCGGGCCGTCGAATACTCACGTACTCACGCGATGAGGCGCACGGCCCGTGCCGCCCGGACGAGGGAGGACCCGCATGCACCGCCGCACCGCCTCCGGGCCGGGCCACCGCATCGCCGCGCCCCTGCTGGCCGGCCTGCTGCTCGCCGGGTGCACCTCCGCAGCCTCCGACCCCGAGGCCGCCCCCGGCACCGTGCCCACCGCGCCGCCGCAGCCCTCACCGCAGCTGACCGACCAGCAGGTCGCCTCCGCCGTCGACCGGATCGACGCCTACGTCCAGGACGCCCTGCGCAGGACCGGCGTGCCGGGCCTGGCCCTGGCCGTCGTCCACCAGGACAAGGTCGTCCACGCCAAGGGCTTCGGCGTCCGCGAACTCGGCAAACCGGACACCGTCACCCCCGACACCGTCTTCCAGCTCGCCTCCGTCTCCAAACCGATCGCCTCCACCGTCGTCGCCACGGCCGTCGGCCAGAAGTCGGCCGCCTGGGACGACCCCGTCACCGCCCACGACCCCGGCTTCGCCCTCGCCGACCCCTGGGTCACCGGCCACGTGACGATCGCCGACCTCTTCTCCCACCGCAGCGGCCTGCCCGACCACGCCGACGACCTCCTCCAGGACCTCGGCTACCAGCGCGACTACATCCTCCAGCACCTGCGCGACCAGCCCCTCGCCCCGTTCCGCGCCAGCTACGCCTACACCAACTACGGCCTCACCGAGGCCGCCGTGGCCGTCGCCAGGACCAAGGGCGCACCCTGGGAGACCCTCTCCTCCGACACCCTCTACAAGCCGCTCGGCATGACCTCCACCAGTTCCCTGCGCTCCGCCTACGACAGCGCGGCGAACAAGGCCGTGCCGCACGTACGCAAGAGCGACGGCACCGGCTGGCAGGTCAGCACCACCGAGAACGCCGACCCCCAGTCCCCGGCCGGCGGCGTCAGCTCCACCGTCCAGGACCTCTCCCGCTGGATGCGGCTGCAGCTCGCGGGCGGCTCCTTCGAGGGCCGGCAGATCGTCGACACCGCCGCGCTGAGCGAGACCTGGCTGCCGCACAGCCTCTCCAACCCGCCGGCCGCGCCCGCCGGCAACCCCGGCCAGTACGGCCTGGGCTGGAACGTCGGCCGCGACACCCGCGGCCGGCTGCGGCTCAACCACTCCGGCGGCTTCGCACTGGGCGCCGCCACCGTCGTCACCCTGCTGCCCGCCGAGCAGCTGGGCATCGTCGTGCTGACCAACGGCCAGCCCACCGGCCTGCCCGAGGCGGTGGCCGAGGAGTTCTTCGACCTCGCCCAGGAGGGCCACGAGACCGTCGACTGGCTCGCCTTCCTCGGCAAGGTCGTCCCCGCCGCCCTCCTGAGCGGCGTCTCACCCACCGACTACACCAAGCCCCCGGCCGACGCCGCCCCCGCCGAGCCCGACGCGGCCTACGTCGGCACCTACGCCAACGGCCACTACGGACCGCTGACCGTGACCACCGGCAACGGCGGCGCCCTGGTGATGAGCCTGGGCCCGGAGGACCTGCAGTTCCCGCTCCAGCACTACGCCGGGGACGTGTTCAGCTTCCGCACCCGCGGGGAGAACGCCGTCGGCCTGTCCGGGGTGACGTTCACCGTGGGCGCCGACGGCCGGGCCTCCACGGTGGTGGTCGAACAGCTCGACCACGAGGGCCTCGGGACCTTCACCCGCAGCTAGGGCGGCGGCTCCGGCGCTCCGGTGGGCCACCGCCCTTTCCGCCGGTGGCCCGGGGGCGGTGGCCCGGTGGGGTGCTCAGCCGGCGGCCTCCCGGGCCGGCTGCCGCAGGAGGGCGAGGCGGCTGGCGGTGCGGTCGAGGTCGCGCATGAGGGCGGAGCCGGCGGGGAGGCCGGCGAGCGGGTCGGCGCCGATCAGGACCAGGCGGACGTCGCGGTCGCAGCAGACGTCGACCAGGTTGGCGAAGCGCCGGCGGCCGTCGGGGGACGCCTCGGCGAGCGGCGGGACGCCGTCGAGGACGACGGTGGGGAAGCGGTCGGCGAGTGCGAGGTAGTCCGCGACGGAGGTGAGGCCCTCGCACAGCTCCGGGAAGCCGAACCACACGTGGTCCTCGCGGACCGCCCGGGCCGGCAGCTCGCGGTGGTGGGCGGCCACCGGACCCGCCTCCTCGGGCCGGGGCGCCGTGAGGCCGGCCGAGGCCTCGTCGCCGGGGCGGAGCCGGGCGCCGAGGCCGAACCCGTGGGCGCGCTCCGACCCGGGCAGGCGCCGGAAGTCGACCTGCCCGCAGACGTCGACCACGTCCATCCGCTCCTCGATCAGCCTGATCGTCGGCTCGAAGAGGTGGTGGTACAGCGGGTCGGGCATCAGCCCGGCGGGCGGGTAGTTGGACGTGGTGACCAGGGTGATCCGCCGGTCCAGCAGGGTGTGCAGCAGACGGGCCACCAGCATCGCGTCACCCGCGTCGTGGGCGTGGAACTCGTCGAAGACCAGGACCCGGCAGTCGCCGAGCAGCTCGTCCACGGCCCGGTCCACCGCCGCGCCGTCCGCGCTGCGGCTCCCGGCGTGGTGGGCGACGCCCTCGTGCAGCCGGCGGAAGAAGTCGTGGAAGTGCAGCCGCCGCTTGCGCGGGGTCGCCAGCCCGTCGAGGAAGGTGTCCACCAGCCAGCTCTTGCCGCGGCCGACCGGGCCCCAGAGGTAGAGGTGCCGCGGACCGCGGCGCAGCCGCCAGGCCGGGTGGGCCAGCTCGCCGGCCAGCCGGCTGAGCCGCTCGACCGGGAGCTCCTGGGCGGGGTCGAGCGTGAACCCGCGCTGCCCGGCGGCCCGGTGGAAGTGCCCGCGCATCGCCTCGTACTGCTTCTGCACCCTGTCCGTCACGGGTCCGGACCCTAGCAGGGCGTCATCGGCATCCGGATCACCGGGAGTTGCCCGGTCCCGGGCCCCTTCACGGCTGGTCCGGCGCGGGACGGGACCTGACGGAGCGTCCCGCACCCGCCGGCCGCGGTTCCCGCTCCCGGGCCGTCGGCCGGCGGAAGCGGTGACGTCCGGTGGAACCGCTAGTAGTAGCCCTTCGAGCCGTCGAGGAGTTCGCGGACGATGTCGGCGTGCCCCGCGTGGCGGCCGGTCTCCTCGACGAGGTGGATCAGCATCCAGCGCAGGTTGGCGCCGCCGGCGCGGAAGCCGGGCTTGCGGCCGACGTCGTCCAGGGAGGCCGCCGCGACGATCTCGTTGCTGCGGGCGCACTGGGCCTCGTACTCCGCGAGCAGGTCGGCGAGGGGGCGGCCGTCGGTGTGCCAGTCGGCGTCCTCGGTGGACTCGTCGAAGGACGGATTCTGCTTCTGGTCGCCGCCGAGGAACATCACCTCCAGCCAGAGGTGTTCGGTCCAGCGCATGTGCGACAGGAGGCCGGCCATCGTCATGGCCGGCGAGGTCGGGACGACCGCCCGGTGCGCGTCCCGGTCGTCCAGCCCCTCGCACTTCCAGCGCAGGATCTTCCGTTGCAGGTCCAACCAGCCGATGAGCGCGGTGCGTTCGTCCGCCTGGAGTGGGGGGCGTTCCAGTTCCGATGCCATGGCGGTGCAGGCTACCGAGGCGTCACGTCGGGCGCACCGGGTTTTCCGCGTGCCGCCCGCCGCGCCGGGCGCGGGCCGGTCCACCGGGCATGCGTGGGCACGCCGGTCGTGCGCGGGAAGTCGGCCCGGCCGACTTCCCGCTCCTGGGCCGCTCGCCGGTCGGCGGTGCGGTGCGGGTGGCCGTTCGCGGACGATGAACCGGCTTCGGGCGGAGGTCCGTTGGAGTGGAAAGGAGAACGTTCACGCCCGATCACCATCGGGGCCCCGAGTCCGGAGGCTTCTTGCATGTCGATCAACCGTAGGACCCTTCTCAGGGGCGCAGCGCTCGCGGCCACGACCGGTGCCCTGGGCATCGCCGGCTCGGGCGCGTCGGCCGTCGCCGCGCCGGACCGCCTCGTCCACCGCCCCACCGACAGGTGGATGTCGTTGCTGGGCGACAACGTGAAGCTGTCGCAGCTGACGATCCCCGGAACCCACGAGACGTGCGCGCTCTACGACGGCGGCGCCTTCGGCTTCGCCCAGTGCCAGGAGTGGCGCATCCCCCAGCAGCTCCAGGCGGGCGTGCGCTTCCTCGACATCCGGTGCCGGGTGATGGGCGACGTCTTCACCATCCACCACGACAAGATCTACCAGAACATCAACTTCGGCGACGTGCTGAACCTTTGCATCGACTTCCTGAAGTCGAACCCCCGCGAGACGATCATCATGCGGGTCAAGAAGGAGTACACCGAGGGGCAGGACTACCGGTTCAGCGAGATCTTCAACTACTACATGGACGGCATGGACGGGAAGGGCAACTACCGGCCCTGGTTCTGGCTCCCCAAGGCCGGATCGCTGCCCGGCGGGCTGCCCACGCTCGGGCAGGTGCGGGGCAAGATCGTCCCCATCATGTCGGACTTCACCTGGGGCGACGGGCGCTACGACCCGCTGCGGTGGGGGGACGACTCCCGGATCTGGCTGCAGGACGCGTGGAGCGACGGGTCCAGCCGCAAGGTCCAGCGGGTCAGGGAAGGGCTGGACACGGCGTTCTACGGCCAGAACGACGGCAAGCTCTACCTCCACTTCGCCAGCTCCAGCAGCTTTCCGGAGACCCCGTACAGGATCGCCAAGGTCGTCAATCCCTCCATCCAGGACTACCTGACGCCGCGCATCTCCCAGCGCGCGCACTACGGCGTGATCGCGATGGACTTCGTGGACGAGCGCAAGGACCTGCTGCAGATGATCGTCGACTGGAACTTCGGGCTCTGACCGCAGCCACCGGCCCCGCCGCCCCTGGGCTGGGGCGGCGGGGCCGAGGGTGGCTGTGGTCAGCGGGCGTCGAACTCGCCGGTGCGGACGGCGGTGACGAAGGCCTGCCAGGCGGAGGCGGGGAAGAGGAGGGCCGGGCCGGAGGGGTCCTTGGAGTCGCGTACGGGCATGACGCCGGCGAAGCCGTCGGCGACCTCGATGCACTGGCCGCCGTTCGGGCCGCTGTACGAACTCTTCCGCCAGGAAGCCTCCGTCAGGTCGACGTCCACTCCAGGTCCCTCCTTGCCGAACGGATGAAAGCCAGCGATTCGGCTTGGCCAAGGGCCTCGACCGCAAGCCGATCGTAGCTCTTGGCAAGTTCAGCAACCGACTTGGAATCGCGGTCGATGTAACCACGCTGCTCGACCTCGCCGTAGGCGAGAACCTTTCGGTTCGGCATGGTAAGGAGGGTTGCCATGTGCGTGAACGGCCGGTTCTCGCCGAGGGTGAACGGTGCCACCTGGATGACGATGTTGGGCCGAGTGGACAACTGCTCCAGATGAAGTAGTTGTTCGACCATGACATCACGGCCGCCGACGACTCGCCTGAGGCAGGTTTCGTCCAGCACCACGTGCAGGAGCGGAGGAGGGGTCCGTCCCAGGACTTGCTGTCGAGAGAGCCTGAATTCGATACGTTCCTCGGCCAGTTTCTTGGGTGAAATGCCTTGGCGGACGCTGCCCATCTGGAGCGCGGTTGTATACCCCCGGGTCTGCAGGAGTCCGGTGACGACGTTGACCTCGAAGATCCTGATCTCTTCGGCAAGGGCCTCGTAGCGCGAGAATTCCGGAAAGCCCTCCAGGATTGCCGCGTTCTTCAGCTGATACCACATCAGCAGCATGGTGCCGCCCGTGTCGAGCGCGATGTCGGAGAGTTCGGCGAGCTTGCGACTCGGGGGTCGGTGTGCAAGTTCGACGTAGGACAGGTGCGAGGGGGAGCACCCGATGAGCGGGGCCAGCTCCTCCTGGAGGAGGTCCTTGGCCTCTCGGAAGGCGCGGAGTTGGATTCCGAAGGGCGCCCACGGGCTCGACTCGGGGTCGATCTTCTTCTTGTTCACGGCAGCTCTCAACTTCCCTGTGGCCCCTCGGCAAGTAGCAGGCCGCTTCCGATGCTAGGCGACCTTGCGCCACCATGTGCACAGAACGTGAAACTCCGATCGCAGAGGGTTCCCTTCCATGCGCCACGACCAACTCCCTCGCCTCCACGGCTACGGCGTCCGCTGGGACGCCGAGGCCGACCGCTACCGGGTCCGCAACGAGATGACGGGGGAGTGGCTGTGCCGGCCCACCGGTGAGCCGGCCGCCTTCACCTTCTTCGGGGACGCCTACAGCGCCTGGCGCGCCTTCGAGGTCCACAAGCGGCCCGGGGAGAAGTGAGATGTCCACCCTCTCCCGCGCGACCGCCGAGCAGCGCCGGCAGGCCGCCGACGTCCTGGACGACCTCGCCACCGTCCTCGCCCTCGGCGGCGTCGAGCTCCCCACGCTCGAAGTCGACTGGGCGGACGGCCGCC
>NZ_JBIVVI010000031.1:0-18196 GCF_044757675.1 Kitasatospora sp. NPDC091257 | reverse complement strand
CCCCCGAGGCAAGAAGCCGGCCACCTGGCCCACCGAACGAGGCTTCGTCGGCGGCACCAACGACGCCACCACCGGCCTCACCCACCTCGGAGCCCGCGACTACGACCCGGCCAACGGACGCTTCATCTCCGTCGACCCCGTCCTCGACCTCACCGACCCACAACAGATCAACGGTTACGCCTACAGCAACAACAACCCCGTCAACCTCTCCGACCCGAGCGGGCTCCGCCCCGACGGCACCTGCGGCGGCACGGCGGCATGCCGGACGACGGACGGTCATCTCGTCAATGAAGCCTGGGGTCTCCAGGACGGTGGCTGGACTGTCGAGATCAGTAAGTCCGTGCTGGCCTATCTTCCCGGGGGCATCGGGCTCCCTGAGATTCCGGACTACCAGAGCGTTCTGAAGCAGACCGTCAAGAACCTCGACAACCTCTTCAGGGACCACACTCGCTTCGGCAAGCCCGGAGCGGAGAAGGAGGACCAAGTCCAGTATCGAGCGGCGGCACTCAATGCCTGCCAGGTCGTGGCCGCCTGCTCCAAGTCCAACGCCTACAACACGCTCTGGGACCAGCGGATGGGCTGGGAGTTTGAGAACTTCGCCCCATTCGGCCCTGGCGAGGTGCTGAACGGCGCCCTCAACGCAAAAGCCGCTGCCAAGGCCATCGGTCGACCGGCATCGAAGTCTGTGGGAAGCCGACCTTCTTGCGACAGCTTCCCGCCAGACACCCTCGTGCTCATGGCCGACGGAACCACCAAGCCGATCGGGGATATCGGTGTTGGTGACATCGTTGCGGCGACAGATCCGCAATCCGGTCAGACGGCAAAAAAGACGGTCACCGACAAGATCGTCACCCCTGACGACACGCGGTTCACAGAACTCACTCTGTCAGCATCTGGCACGGAAGGACCCTCGAGCGCTCCCGTTAACCTCGTATCCACCGCCCATCATCCCTACTGGGACGACACCGCCCGGCAGTGGATCCTGGCCGAGGATCTTCAGACGGGTCATAGCCTCCTCACCCCGGGCCACGGGCCGCTCGTGGTCGTCGCAGCCCACACCTATACGACGCAACCCCAGGTCGCCCACAACCTGACGGTCGCAGACCTCCACACGTACTATGTACTCGCTGGAAATACGCCGGTGCTCGTGCACAATAGTGCGTGTGACAGGTTTTCTAATTTGGAGCCGAATGACCCTGTCCACCCCATGACGCCGATGTCGCTGGGGAGTCTGCAAGGCGCCACTGGAAAGTTCATCTACGTGGTGATGCCTGGTGGTGAGCTTCGCGTTACGCGACTCGGCGGCCAGTATGGCCATATTGATCTTGCGCAGGGAGCCGACGTAGTGGCTGCCGGAGAATTCAAAATGTATAGTGGCCGCCTAAAGGAGATGGATAACCGGTCGGGCCACTATCAGCCCAGTGGAGACAGTGCTCGAAATGCGGCTGAGGAGGCTTTCAGAGGCGCGGGCTTCGACGTAGGGACGAAGACTTACAAGGAGCGCTGGTAGGTTGATGCAGGGCTCGCGGAAGGCAGGTGAAATAGGCGGATGAGCGCAGAAGATGCGCCCCATTCTGGGGCGGCCCAGTCTCTAATTAGAGAGTTCTCCGAGATCTCTCTTCTTCTTGATGAGAGTCAGTCGACGCTGGTTATTGACCCGATATTGGCGCGGATTGCTAACAATGCTGAAGTGCACGGAGACTTTGAGGGGCTAAAGTCGGCAATTCTCTGGGCGCTCCATTCTGGTCAAGCTTATGCGGCCTGCGAGATCGTTCAATTCTATGGATTCAGATTCCGATGGCCATGGCTGAGGAAAGAGGTCGAGGATATGTTTCTCGACAAGGCCGAAAAAGTGGACCTTCGAGCCATGAGGTTCTATGAATCGATGCTTGAGGCATTTGATGACAATTGGGAGGATCGCGATCTCTTCCCATCGCTAGGGGCTTAGTTATTTCGTGCAAGGTGCCCCGCCAGAACCCTTTCTGGCGGGGCACCTTGCACGTCTTGACGGCAATGGTTGATGGCAACCTCAGTGGACGGGCTTCGCACAAGGTGGCGGGTCGTCGCTGTCGACGGGCTCGACGCTGCCGTCTGCGGGGTGAGAACGTTGCTGAGGGTGTCGATGGCTTGGCGCTGAAGGCGGAGTCGGACGTGTAATGGTGACGTCGGGTATTGGAACTATCCGAATGCCTGCCGTGTAGAGCTGCTCGGGGCGGACTCACAGGTAGTCGAAGAAGCGGCCCCACCAGGTTGGTGGGTGCTCGGGGTTGTAGGCGGCGAGGTTGCTGGCACCGTCGTACTGCGTCCAGAGCAGGTGCTCGGAGACGGCGATATAGCCGTGAGGTTCGATGGCCGCGACCAGGTCCACGATCGTTCCGATCGGGTCGGACATGGCCCGGTCTGGGTATTCGGTGTGGTCACGGTCGCTCGACAGCGGCCGTCCTTTCGGTCGGCGGTGGCACGACCAGGTCGTCGAGTGCCTGCTGGGCCCGGCCGAGGTTGTCCTTGCCGGCGCGGCGGAGGCCGGCCTTGGCGTACTTCTCGACCATGGTGGTGGACTTCCAGTCCTCGGTGATGACCAGGATCTCCGCCGCGCTGTAGCCCTGGGCGGCGAGGTCGGCGGGGACGCCGGCGCGCAGGCCGTGGCTGGTGGCGTTCTTGGCGTCGAAGCCGGGGGTGCGGGTGACCATGCGCTTGAAGGCGCGGTTCACCGCGTGGCCGGTCATGCCGGTTCCGGAGGCGGGGACGGGTATGAGCCGGCCCCAGCGGGTGATGCCGCGCAGCAGCGGCAACTGCGGTTCGGCTTGGCCGAGTTCGGCGAGCAGTGAGATGTAGGTGCGGACGACGGTGATCGCCACCGGGTCGCGGACGACGTACTCGCGGCCGGTGGACCAGTGGTCGCTCTTGCTGGTGCGTTTGCCGACGACCATCTGCTCTGTGCCGTCCTCCAGGTGCTCGAAGGCGACGGAGTCGATGCGGTAGGCCGCCTGTTCGGAGCGCCGGGCGCGGGTGCGGTAGCCGAGGTGCAGGATCGTGAGGTCGCGCCAGCGGGCGAGCGGGGTGTCGGCGGTCGTGCCCTGCTGGAGGTGGGCGATGCGGGCGGCGTCGACGGGGGGGCTCGACTTCGGGGTGCGGCGGGCGCGGGCGTGTTCGGCGGCCTGCTTGCGGATCAGTTCGGCGGTCGCCTTCTTCGGGGGCCAGTTCTCGTACCCTGCACGGGCGTTGGCGTCGCGGATGGCGGCCATCGCCAGGCGCAGGGAACTGACGGGAGCGCCCGTGCCGTCGCGGCCGCCGCGGCGGCGGAGGTGGGAGACGTAGGAGACCATGTTCGCCTCGCTGGTGCGCGGCCCGGGGTGACGGCCGTTGTCGGCGCACCAGCGGGCGAAGTAGCGCCACTGTTCGGCGTAGGTCTGGCTGGTGCGCGCGGGCCGAGCGGAGGCGAGGTCGTCGGCCGCGTCCTCGGTCAGCGTCTCGTTGGGGTCGACCCCGGCGTGCGCGAACGGCGCGAGCGCCTGACCGTCGTCCACCAGCTCGCCGACCACGACCTCGGTGGAGCGCTCCACCAGGGCGGGCAGGCCGTCCGACGCCTCGGCATCCACGGGCGCTCTCCTTCCGGCACGGCGGGCTGATGATCCGTCCGGGACAGCCTATCTGTACCGGGCCCTGTGTTGCGTCCTCTAAATCCAGTTAGAGGACGCGATACATGCCTTGGTACATAAGCCGAGCCCGAGGTGCCGGCATCGTCTGTGACACGTTTTCCGAGGTTATTTGTGTTCAGCCCACCAAGCTGCGAAGGTGTTCGCCATGAAGATCACGATCACCGTGGAGAATCCGACCCCCGAGGTGCTGGAGAAGCTGCTCGCCCTCGCCACCACGCCGACGGCGGTCGTGACCGCGGTGCCCGACGACCGCTGGACCCCGGAGCGCGCCCGCTCGTACTACGACCGCCTGCCGCCCCGGGCCCAGCAGATCCTGCTCCAGGTCGTCGAGGGCGAAGGCGAATGCGATGCCGACGAGTTGAAGGCGAACGGCCGAAGCCTCAGGGGATCCACCGGCGCGTTCCGCCGGGTGCTCACGGAGGGCAAGCGCACCGGCCTCTGGCCCGACGCCCTCCCGGTGCCGCTGCTCTCCCACATCGTCGGCGGGCAGCTCAAGAAGCTTGAGATGCCGGGGTGCGGCACTGAGCAGCATCCGCATCCTGCTTTTCGAGCAGGGCTGCGCGATCTGCTGCCACATGGTCGCTGACAATCTCCTCGGGTGGGTATCCATTTGCGCGAGGTTTTCATCGGGACGAATCATGGCCATGTCGCCCGAAGCCCGCCAAGCGTTCCCTCGGGATGGACTCTCCGAGCATCCAGGGCGGTGTCGATCGATCGCGGGAATTGAATTCCTTGATCCCGTGTCAATCCCGAAGAATCGACAAATTCTCCCTATTGTCGGCCGTTTCCTGTCTCGCGCCAGCTGCGGCGCACCTCGTGCCAGGCACGGATGGGTGCCGGAAGCTTTTCCAGCATCTCGTGAAGCTGCGTTATGGCCGGAGTGGTGGCTCCGAAAGCGGGACCTGCGCAGCGTCGTCGCCAACTACCGCGATGCCGGTGCGGTCCGGCTGGTCCTCGCCGGTGTGGTTGAGGACTGGGACGAACGGAAGCAGGGGCGGCGGCGCGGTTGGCATGGGCCTTTCGGTGTGTCGGCTCCAGTCCGAGCTGCCGGTGATCCACGAACGCCTCTCGCGTCGCCACGAGAACCAACCCGAAGCACTGCGATGGCACCTGGACAGGTCCGGCGAACTGGCAGGGATCCTCGATCGGGCAGGAGTCGATGCTTCTTTTCGGTCGATGCCACCAGGCGCTCGGTCGGCGAGGCCGCCGCCGCCGTGATCGAGGCAGCCGGCTGGTAATGACAGAGTCGGACCGATCTCGCCCAACCCCACTCCGAGCAACGGGCGGCGGCGGAGACCCTCGGCGCGCCGCCGAAACTGCTGTCGTCCGGCCGAGTCAGACAGCAGGGGCTCTGCGTAGCGTGACATTCGACGCCTCGGTCACGAGATGCGAATCGCCGCGGAGAGCCGGCAGAAGACCGCGAGCCGGGTCTCATTCGCCCTCGGGGATCAATGGAACCGTGGTTACTGACTTCGGCGCTTCGGGGTGATTGGCTTGTTCGTATAGCTGACTGACGGTCATCTGCGCGCTATGCCGTTGGTATGCGATATGTGGATGGGGGCGGGCTGACGGCGAAAGGTCGGCAGCGCCGCGAGGCGGTGCGACTGGAGGCTGCCGGGTTGTTCGCCGATGGGCTGGGGCCGTTGGAGGTCGCCCGCAGGCTGCGGGTGAGCTCGAAGTCGGCTTACCAGTGGCACCAGGCGTGGACGAAGGGCGGGGCGGAGGCCCTGGCCTCACGAGGTGCGAGCGGCCAGCGTTGCAAGCTGTTCACGCGCTGCCAGGAGAATCTCGGCGCCTACCTCGAGCAGGGGCCGGCCGCCCACGGCTGGGACGAGGACCAGGGTGGACCGGCGCGCGGGTTGCCACGCTGATCGGCCGGAAGTTCCACGTGTCCTACAGCGTCTCGGGCGCCACCCGCCTGATGCATCGGCTCGGCTTCACCCCGCCGGTCCCCGCGCGGCGGGCCGCCGAGCGCGACGAGCGGGCCGTGACCACGTGGAAGGAGGCGACCTGGACGGAGGTAAAAGCACCCGGGCGGCCTGCGACGGATGGATCTGCTTCGAAGACGAAGCCGGGTTCACCCGCAGGCCGCCCAAGGGACGCACGTGGGACGGCGCGGCATCACCCCGGTCGTGAAGGTCTCCGGCCGCGGCTCCGGACGGGTCTCGGTCGCCGGACTGCTCGCGATGCGCCCCGGCTCCCGGACCCGGCTGTGCCACCGGTTGCGGCGCCATACCGGGCGCAAAGGCGAACGCCGCAGCCTGTCCGAGCACGACTACATCGCTCTGATCGACGGAATCCACCAGCTGGTCAGGGCGCCTCTCGTGCTGGTCTGGGACCGGCTCAACACCCACGTCTCCCATGCCATGCGCGACTTGATCAGCGCGCGGGAATGGCTGACGGTGTTCATCCAGCCCGCCTACGCACCCGAGCTGAACGCGGTCGAGTACCTGTGGGCCCACGTCAAGCACAGCCTCGCGAACCTCGCCAACGTCGCCCTGGACCGACTTGCCACGCTCGTCCGCAATCGACTCAAACGACTCCAGTACCGCCCCGACGTCCTCGACGGCTTCCTCGCCGGAACCGGACTCTCCCTCGACCTACCACCGCCATCACATTGAAGCGCCGACGTCAGTATCCCTGGCATGCCGAGGTGGCGGGCAGCCGCAGGCTCCAGCCACCGTCCCTGTAGAGGTCACCGCGGGCGGGCGGCCGCGTATCTGACCACCCGACCAGTGTGGGCACGCACGCGGCGAGGGCGACCCAGAGCAGTACCTGGCCCGGCGTCCGCAGCCAGCCCACGGCTGCGGCGTCGGCGACGGACAGGGTGGCGACGGCCGTCATACCCATCGGGAAGACCGTCGCCCACCGCCTCATGTCGTAGCGCGGACGCGGCCAGCGCACCTCGGCGAAGACGAGGACGGCGTACCAGCCCACCGACAACGCGAGCGCGACGAGCGTGAGTGGACGCAGCGCGTCGTGCAGGGCGGTGCCGCGCCAGGCGGGCACAACCAGCAGCTTCGACCCGGCGAGTGCGCAGATCGCCAGCGTCCCGCCCGCCACCCACTGGTCGCCCGCGCCAGTCCGAACCTGGCCGCGGTCGAAGCGGACGAAGGCGACCGGGTAGAGCGCCAGCCCGAGCCCGAAGCAGACCAGCGCCGGCCAGGCGAGCCACCCGGACGGCAGCGAGACGGCCAGCGATCCGCCCAGCACTGCCAGGCCCTGTGTCGCGACACACACCAGGAACACCGTGCCCGGCAAGCGCCGCCGCCAGTGCCGCATCACCGCCGTGAGCAGCACCGGCCAGACCAGTACCGCTACAACCAGCGCGGCGACGGCGACGATCGACCGCCCCAGCAGTGCGAACCAGGTCCCGAGGATGGTCGGCGCGGCCACAGCGGTCAGCGCGGGCGGCGTCTCCGCCTCAGTCTCCCACCGGTTTCGGTCGCGCATCAGCCGCCGCACGAAGTCGACAGCGAGCGCGAGCCACGCGAAGGCGGCGAGGACGAGCAGAATCCGGGAGAGTGCCTCCTGCCCGACCAAGTGCAGCCCGATGGAGACGATCCCGGTCGCCATCACCATTGTTCCCGCTGCCGGGGGCAGCTCCACCCACCAGCCGGTCTGCCCGTCCCGCACACAATCACCCCCCTCACGGTGGGCGGCGGTGGGCGAGCCGCAACCGAGACGCCCTGCTTGCCTACGTAAAGCACAGCCTCCCGAAACCGACGACAGCAGGCTCACGGACAACAGCCGTTCACCGCATCAACTCTGGTGCACAGTCACTCGTACGAGGTGGTGCATGTTGACTCGTACGCCGACACTCGTCCAACCGAGTCAAGTACCACCCCGACATCCTCGATGGCTTCCTCGCCGGAGCCGGACTCTCCCTCGATCTCTCACCGCCACCTTGAAGCGCCGAAGTCAGTAACTGCTGCCTGATTGATCCCCGACACCGGACCAGGGCTACGGGGATGGCCATACGGGGGAGCCGCCTCCGGCGCACCCGGATGGGTGCCCTTGCAGGTCAGGAGGGCTGTGTCGCGAAGTCGACCGCGAACTCCAGGCAGAAGACGGCCTCGTTGCCCCCGGTGTAGGCATCGAGCCGAATCTTGAACTTGGCCTTCGGACTCTCCCTCTGCAGCGTCTTGGTGCCTTCGACAGTGAACCGTCCTGTCGCCGACTGTACCGACCCCGCGGTGCCCGTGTACTGGCGCTGAACCCCGACGCTCGCGGTGCCCTTCTTCAGGTCCCCGGTCTCGTCGACGACCAGCACAGCGTCCTCGTCGCGGAGGTGGTCGACCACGAAGTCCCGTATGTCGTCACGGACCTGGTCGGCATCCCAGGACGCCCGGCTGAGCAGATGCTGCATGCCAGCCGGGCTCGCGTCGCCGGCGTGCTCGGTGATCGTCCAGCAGTTCTTCCTCGGCAGGTCCGCGAGCAGCCCCAGCACGAACGCCCGCGCCCGGCGACGAGGCTCCACTCGCGTGAACCGGCCCGCGACCTTGGCCATCAGGTCCTCGAATACCGACTGCCACCGGGCAGGGTCTACGCTGTGGCCCACGGCCACCGGCTGATCTTCGTTTGTCGACACAACTCACGATGATCAACGGTGGCCGCCTCCGTCTCTACGCGACCCAGCAGTACAGGCCGCCGCCCCGCCTGCCGATAGCTCGAGCCAGCCCAGCCAGATCGCCGAGGATCCCGGGTGTCAGCGGACGCGGCAGACTGGCTCTAGCGCGAGTTCCGTGATCTGGTGCGCTGGCCAGGCTTCTACGAATCCCGTGCGACGGTGATATCGACGACATGTGCATGCCCAACTGCGTCATCTACGTCGACGCGCGCCCGGTGGAGGCCTGGTCCGAGCAGGCTGGTCGTGAATCGGCTTTGTCCCATGATGTCCCCGACGACGAGCCGCCCGTCGGGCAGCAGGAGCGGCCCGCTGAACACGGTGGTGAACCCGAGGCCGGGACCGGCAACGCTCTCGGGATCGGCATGAAAGATCCGCACTCTGACCAGGGAGGTTTGCGGCTGTACTCGCACAACCAAGTGGGTCTCGCAGGCTGCGGCCGCCCGACCGCCGAGTTCGAGGGACGCCGGGATCCACTCTGAGGACCCCAGCGCGATAACTGGGTGGTTCACGTACAGGTCGAGCCCGGCGATCTGCACGGGCACCCCTTTCCTCGCCTCTCACGACGGTCAGCTCCGGAGAGTACAGACGGGCGCTGACACCTCATGTCGCGAGAAGGACCCGCTTTCGGAGGAGGTCGAGCTTCGCTCGGCTGAACATCTGGCGCTTGACCATCTTGATCCGGTTGACGTGACCCTCGACCGGGCCGGAGTTCCAGTGGAGCGTGAGGCCGGCCATGACCGCGTCCCAGTCCTTGCGCAGGCCGTTGGCGAAGCCTCGCAGCTCGGGCAGGGTGCTGGCCTCGGCGTCCGCGGTCCAGTGTTCGAGTTCCTCCTGGCCGCGACGGTTGACGAGCATCGAGGCAAACCGCGCGATAAGGACACAGGCCTCGTCCAATTCACGGCAGCGGTTGCGGAGTTCCTTCAGCAGGACACGGTCGGCCTCGGGTCGGTTGTCGGGGTGGGTGAGGATCAGCCTGGTGACCTCGCGGACCTTGGGGATCGGCGGGCGGGTGGTCGGCTTGGCGTTGTCGCGCAGACGGTGGATGAAGCGGCGGACGGTCCGCTCGCTCACGGTCAGGCCACGTTCGGCGAGTTCTCGGTGGAGGCGGTCGGCGCTGGTGCAGCCCTCGTTGAACCGGGCGATCAGGTAGGCGGCGTGGCCGTCCAGGCTGGTCTGCCGGCCGCCGGTGGGCCCCGTTCCTATGAGCTCGTCGGCGGTGGCGGCCCGCATGAACTTCCGCGCCGTCTTCGGGTCCAGGCCCAGTTCGGCGACGATCTGGCCGTGCCCCATGCCCTTGTCCATCAGCGCGTGGATGGCGGCGTGGCGCTCGCGGGTGCGCCGGGCCAGCCGTCCCTCGGGCAGCACCACCTTCTCCCTCTCCGGCGCTGGTGGGACCCACTGCGGGCGCAATCGGGCGACCAGCCGCTCGGCCGCCTCGCCGAGGTTCTGCCAGAGGTGAAACCTGTCCGCGACCTGCGTCGCCGTGCCGGCGCCACGGTCCGCGCCGTCGGCGTAGTAACGGGCACGGTCGCGGCAGACGACCTCGACCCCGGGATGCTCGGTGAGCCAGTCAGCCAGGGCGTTGGCGGACCGCTCTGGTAGCACCTCGACGGGGCGGCGGCCCTCGATATCGATCAGGACCGTGCCGTAGTGGTGGCCCTTGCGAAGGGCGAAGTCGTCGACGCCGAGCACCCGGACCTTCCCGGTCAGCGGGTCGGGCAATGCGCGGATCAGGCGTATCAGGGCGTCCCGGCCGACCCCGTCCGACAGATACGCGGCCAGCCGGGCGCCGGCCCGGCCGCCGAGTGCGAGGGCGACGGTCTCGCGGACCTTCCGCAGCGACACGGTGCACCGCCCATAACGAACGTCAGGCCCGGGACCTGCTCGGCGAAGGTCCGCTTCCCGCACTCGGCACTGTCACAGAAGAACCGGCGGACCCGCAGGTGAAGCACCAACTCCTGCCCGGAGACCGCGGTGTCGCTGATCCGCCGCTCGTAGCCGCTGTGGACCCGATCGGACCAGGTTCCGCAGCCTGTGCACGACGCCCCCGATGTCCTGCCTCGGGCATGCACCCGGACCGACCGGCCCATCGACCTGACCAACTCGACGTGCAGCAGCGCAAACTGGGGGAACAAGACGGCCAGAAGATCAGCAACAGACACCCGACATGATCGCCAACCATCAAGATCTGCGGGCAGCTTTCACGGAACTCGCGCCAGAGCCAGATCCCACTGTCCCTTGACACCCGGGCGCGACCTCCGGGTCTAAGACCTCGCCCTCCGCTGCCCGCTCCTGAGCCCACAGCTCGCTGACCTCGACAAGCCTCGGCGTGTCGGCAACGGCGAGCGCGTCCTGCAGGGCTGTGGAAGCAGCCAGGACCATAGGGCCCTCTCCGTCGCCGGGGTCGGCGACGACCGCCGGTTCATCGGCTTCGACGAGTTCTTCAAAGCTCCGACCGGTGAGGATGCCCTCCCACTCGATCATCGCCTCTTCAACATCGAAGTTGCCGAACACCAGCGACTCGAAGGCCTCGCCGGGCCCGTGCTCCACGACTGCCGCCGCAGCCTTGTCGTCCGGCGCCACGAAGAACTTGATGATGATGCTCACCGGGGCATTGCTGCCCGCTCAGCCGACCCCTGATCCACCCCGTCAGCCAGCCCGTCTGCAACTAGCCGATCCACCGTAATCACCGGTCGAGCAACCATGATCGCGATCTACAGCTGGAGTATTAGCCAGCGTCGACGTTGCGCCTCGTAATGCCCTCTTGGGGATGACGGCACGAAGTCGGCAGCTGTGCTTGCCGCTGCCTTCGCTTCGCAGCCTCCTCCCCGCTGGCCAGCGACGCCAGCCCCGGGTGAACCTCGATTGTGAGGTTGCCGACGGCATCGGCGGTCACCGTGGCTTGGCCGATGGCGGCGCGGTGGGCGGAGCCGTCATCAAGGTGAGGAGGCTCGGGTCGATGGTGCTGGCGGATCAAGAAAAGATGCCGCCAAGAAAGTCCCAACCGATCTGCGACGGCTGCCACCCAACACCTTCGTCCCATGCCTTGTGGTACATCGCGTGGTCGGGTCCTATACACACGATGTCCAGGCGCCCAGGGCCCCAAGTGGTGATCGCCGGCTGGCTGGAAAAGCTTCCTCCCAGGGGTTCCCAGCCATCCTGCGACGGATACCACCGATCGGTTTGCCATGACTTGTGATACATGGCGCCGTCATTGCCGAGTCCAACAATATCCAGACGTGGATCTCCCCATGAGGTTATGGCCGGCGGGCTGGTGAAATTGCCACCCAGGGGATCCCAATCAGTCTGCGATGGATACCACGTCCGCGCCACTCTTCCTTTATGGTACATCGCTCTATCACTGCCTATCCCCACAATACTAAAAGAGTCAAAACCCTTGGCGGTTATCGTTGGAGGGAGGGCAAGGCCGCCCCCGGCCGCCGTGTCGTGGGCGAAATCCCCGTCGAGGAAGTCCCAGATGAGCCCTGGCGGCTCAAACGGTCCGTTGGGGTCCCCGCCTAGCTTGTAGTAGATCGCGGCGTCGAGACCGAGCGCAATGATGTCAAACGGCCAATCGTCACTGCGGCTACATACTGCTGGCGTGCTGATGAACCTCCCGCCTAGGGCGTCCCAGCCGGTCTGGGATGGTTCCCAGATGCCATTAAATTTGGCTTTGTGGTACATCGCTCCATCGCGACCACGCCCGAAGACGGCGAAGCGGCCAGAAGGCAGATAGGTTACGGCTGGTCCGCTGGTGAACCCTCCGCCGATGAGATCCCAGCTGATATCTGGCGGGAACCACCCACTGCCGTGCGGCAATTTTTCTTTGTGGTGCATCGCTCCGTCAGGGGCGACACCGACTATATCGAGACTTTCCGGGTAAGACGAGGCTACTGCTGGCCTGCTAGTGAAATTGCCGCCCAGAAGATCCCAGCCAGTCTGTGAAGGGAGCCACCTGTCGAGGTTAAACTCCTTGTGATAGAACGCTTTATCGGAACCCATTCCGATTACATCGAGTACCGGTCCGCCTCGATTGGTTATAACAGGTGTGTGATGGTTGATCTCCATGCTCCTGGCCTCCAATAGTCGCGTCCACTGCACTCATCGGCGACCTGGTTTCCCCAGGGTCGAGCACAGCACGCCTGGCCATGGCGGGATAGTGACACAGCCCCAAGTCCACTGCGGCATAAGGGGGAACTGCCCGACGCGCGACACACCCCCAAACTCCGTCCACCAGCGCCACGGCAGCTTCGGGAGGGAGCGCCCTGCAGTCGCTGCTGCGGCGCTCTCATTCTCCTTACTTCATTCCAGCATGCAATAGCTTCAGACGAGTTGCATCTCCGCGACAACGGAGGCTCCGCCTCCGACAAACCCCATGTCAAAGCGCTTTCAGGCGCGCGAAGGGTTAGCTAGTTGCTCTGACCGTGAACGTTCACCGGTTGGGCCCGGGGTAGCCTGCGCCCGTGAAGGTCTATCCCCTCTGGCACATCAGCCACCAGAACGAAGCCGGCCCCAACGACGAGACGATTCACCTCGACGACGGGGTCGTGTTCATCGACGAGCAGGACGGCGACGACGTCAAGCTGCTCGGCATCTACTCTTCCGAGGCCGCCGCCGAAGAGCGGATGCGCCGCGCGCGTCTTCTACCGGGCGTCGCCGACGAGCCAGACTGCTTCCAGATCGGAGAGTACGACCTCGATGAGGACCACTGGACCGAGGGCTTCGTCCGCGTGCCGGTCTAGGTCTTCGGGTGAGCGATCCTGCCCACGCCGCTTCGGTGAGCGTCCTTCCTCCCCAGCGGAGGCCCTTCTCGCTGCGAATACGGGCGCGCTCTCTGCGCTGGGCTGTGAGGACGTCGGGGTGGCGGGCGTTGGCGTTGCGCCAGCGCAGGTAGGCGTGCAGCGTGCGGGTCTGGACCGTGTGGTTCGGATGGTTCGAGTTGGCGAGCGTGAACTGCCGCAGCGGTCCGAAGTGCGCCTCGATCGGGTTGGCCCAGGAGGTGTTGGTCGGGGTGAAGCAGAGGTGGACGTTGCTGTTCTTCGCCCAGCGCAGGATCCTCTTGCCGTTGTGGGCGGAGAGGTTGTCCAGGATCACGTAGACCGTGGCGTCGTCCGGCCGCGCGGCCCGGATCGACTTGAGCGCGGCCAGGGTGTTCGTCGTGCCCTTGCGACGGCGGTTGACGCCCCAGAGTTTGTCGTCGCCGACCGAGTAGCAGCCGTGGAAGTATGTGACACCGTGGGTCCGCGTGTAGGTCGCCGGCAGCCGGTTCGGCCGTCCCTGTTCGGCCCAGGAACTGCCCGCGGTGGGGCGGATGCCGAGCGGGCCGAACTCGTCGAACGCGAACGTGCGGTCCGGGAAGCGATCCAGGATGAGCTCGATCCGGTCGAGTTTGGCGTCGTACTCGGGGTCGCTGGACTCCTTCCAGGTCTTGGTGCGCTGGAAGGTGACGCCTCGCCGGGCGAGTAGGCAGCGCAGGGCCTCACGGCCGATGCGGATCACCCGACCGTGGACTTTGCGCAGGTAGGCCAGGAGTTTGCGGATGGACCAGCGGGTGAAAGGCTGGCCGAGCTTGGTCGGGCGGGTGGTGGCCGTCTGGACGACGAAGTCCTCGTCGTCAAGGTTGAGTAGGCGGGGACGGCCTCCCGCCCACCGAGGGTCCAAGCAGGCCAAGCCGATCTCGTTGAACCGGTGGATCACGTCCCGCACCGTGTCCTCGTCCGCCTGCACAAGCTGGGCGATGACCGGGACCCGGTTGCCGCCGGCCGAGGCCAGCAGCATCATCGCCCGCCGATACCGCACCGTGTTCGTGCTGCCCCGACGCACGATCCTCTGTAACTGCTGCCCCTCCTGGTCGGTGAGTCTGCGAACCCTGACCGGCTCTGCCACCGGGCCCCCTTCCAAGCTGAACGTCTCGCGACATCCAACCGGCCGAGGGCCCGCCAGCGCCAACCCGGCGAACCTATGCGGTCACAGCACTAGCTAGGGCCTGTGTGACGTCGTGATCAATATTGCGGTTTCGTGCTTGCCCGGAAGCGGGATCCGGTAGGACGTTGTGTGACACGCAGGCAACTCACCGACGAGCAGTGGACGTTCATCGAGCCGTACTTGCCGATCGGCGAGTCCACCGTGAAGACACATGTGAACCATCTGTTCGCGAAGATCGGCACCCGCACCCGCACCGAGGCTGTCGCCTGGGCCCACCAGAACGGCTACGGCGAGCCGTCCTG
The DNA here is from genome assembly GCF_044757675.1 of Kitasatospora sp. NPDC091257. Classification (NCBI taxonomy): domain Bacteria; kingdom Bacillati; phylum Actinomycetota; class Actinomycetes; order Kitasatosporales; family Streptomycetaceae; genus Kitasatospora; species Kitasatospora sp. NPDC091257. The sequence goes on along the minus strand of NZ_JBIVVI010000031.1, from coordinate 3,680 downwards.
AGCTTGTGGCGACTCCACGCCACATCGCGGTGTCATTCCAGACATCCACCGACTCTTTTGACTCCCGAGTCAGTGGCGGACCGCAGCATGGGGGCCCGGAAGCTCCCCTCGATCACCCCATCCCGTCCGTTGCCACTGCCGGAGAGAAGGTTGTCATGAGCGCATCTACCCGTACCAAGTTCGCCCGTTTCCTGGCCGTCCCCGCCCTTGCCATGGCGAGCACGATCCTCGCAGCCGCGCCCGCGAGCGCCGGGGGACTCTCCATAGGCGTCAACGGCGCCACCGTCGCGGATGCCGGGCGGACACTGAACGTCTCCGTCAGCTACCGGTGCCTCCCGGCATTCGAGTGGGTCAAGATCACCGTCCAGGCCACGCAATCCGCCGTATCGGGCCGCGGCTCGGTCCAGCTCCCCTGCACCGGCGGGGAGACCGTGACCATTCCGGTGGGCGTCACCTCGCCCGGTGACACGTGGATCAGGTCCTCGGTGAACGTGGTCGTGCACATCTACGACGCCGAGCTCGACCGCGGCGGGGCCGCGGCCACCGTCGTCGCCAACTGACCGGCGTCCACGGAAAACGAAACGGCCGGTCGATCCGAAGGTCGACCGGCCGTCCCGGTTTGTCGGGGCCGGCCCTCTACCCGGGCACTTGTGCACCGGCAGCCCGGCCGTGTCATGCGCGCCCGGTCGGCCCCTTGCCTCGGGCCACCCCCGCCGGCCTTCGGTGGCAGGGCCTTCCTGGTGCTCTTGCGGGCCGCGGTCTTCTTGGCGGTCTGCTTGGTGGTGCTGGTGTTCTTCACGGCATCGCCGGTCTTCGGGTGCCGCTCCTGGGCGGCGGCGAGGGCTCGTTCCAGCACAGCCGTGAGGTCGAGGACCGCTCCGCCGGGCGGCAGGACTCGCGACTCGGGGGCGTGCGGGGGTTCGATCCCGGCGAGGCGGGCATCGACGACTTGCTCCAGGGCGTGGGCGTACTCGTCGTGTTCGGCCTCGATGTGGAAGTCCTCGGTGATGGCATCCATCAGGTTCCGGGCCAGCGCGACCTCCTCGGGGCGCAGCTGGACGCCTTCGGGGCGATGCCGGCGTCGGAGCGGATTTCGTCCGGCCACAGCAGGGTCTGGAGCGCGATGACGTCCTCGCGCACCCGCAGGACGGCCAGGCTCTCGCGGGTCCTGATCGCCACGCGGGCGACGGCGACCTGGTCGGCCTCCAGCATGGCCTGGCGCAGCAGCGCGTACGGTCGGGCGGCGGCGGGGTTGGATGGTCCGAGGTAGTAGGCCTTGTCGTAGTTGACCGGGGCCACGCGGTCGGCGTCGAGGAAGCCCAGCACGGTGATCTCTCTGGAGCTGGAGAGCGGTAGGTCGGCGAGGTCGGCGAGGTCGGCGAGGTCGGCGTGGGTCAGTACGACGGTGCGTCCGTTCGGGGCCTCGTAGCCGCGGGCGACGTCGTCGAACGGCACGTCCGCGCCGTCCAGCTCGCAGACGCGTTTTTGCCGGATCCGGCCGCCGTCGGCGGCGTGGACCTGGTGCAGCGGCACGGTGTGCCGCTCGGTCGCGGCTTCTCTGAACTACGAGGTCAGGGCGACAGCCGAGGTTCGGTCGTCGGTCGGGGTGCCGCACCGGGCTCGCGGCAGTCCGCTCGCGTAGCCCTTGCCCGGCCGCGTACGGTCTGCGCATGGCGAGGACCAGGCCGGCCAGGCCGGTGTCCGTGGAGGCCGTGTTCCCGGAGCTGGCCCCGTACCGGGCCCGGACGACCCGGTTGCACCCCAGAGGGGCGGCCCGGCATGCACGACAGTCACGTCGGCGGGCGGATGCTGTGGCCGGACGGCGAACCATGGCCGCTCTGCCACGAGCCGCACCAGCGCGAGAGCGAGGGGTACGCACCGGAGGAGATACGCAGTGCCCGAGCGGCAGGCGTCTGGCCGCCGAGCCGGCCATGGCCCCGCGCAGGAACTCCCGAAAAGGACGGTCCGGTGCCCTTCGTGGGGCTGGCCCAGTTCTTCCGCCGTGACATCCCCGGCCTTGCCAGCGGGCCCGGCGGTGCAGACCTGGTGCAGCTCTTCCGCTGCCCCCACATCCACGGCCCGTACCTGGAGCGCCGCTACCGCCTGCGGTGGCGACGGACACGGGAGACCGAGCGCGCGGAAGGCTTCCTCGCCGCTCCGCCCGAAGTGCCCCTGCTTCGGGGGAGCACGAACTCCCCGAGCCGTGTGTCCTGCACCCGGAAGAGGTGGACACCTATCCCTGGGCGGAGGACGACACGCTGCCCGCCTCGCTGATCGCGCGAATCGACGCGTGGGACCGCACCTGCCCCGCGAACGCGGTGGTGATCAGCGTGGATGAGAAGACCGGGATCACCGCACGCTCCCGCAAACACCCCGACCGGTCCGGCCGCCCCGGGCAGCGCACCCGCCGGGAGTTCGAGTACATCCGCCACGGCACCGTCTCAATCATCGCCGCCCTGAACGTCCGCACCGGCCAAGTCCTCACCGAGCACACCGACCGCAACAACGCCGACACCTTCATCGGCTTCCTGCGCCAACTCGACGAGTCCGTCCCCGCCGGCACCAGCATCCACCTGCTCATGGACAACGGCTCATCCCACGTCGCGAAGACGACGAAGGCCTGGCCGGTCACCCGTCCCCGCTTCAACATCCACCACACCCCCGAACACGCCGGCCGGCTCAACCAGGTCGAGCTGTTCTTCTCCACCCCGACCCGACGTCCACTACGCCGCGGTCGGTTCGCCTCCCGCGACGAACTGGCCGCGGCCATCGACACCTTCGTCCTGGCCTACGACGAACACGACGCCAAGCCCTACCGCTGGACCTGCGACGGCAGCCCACTCAGAGGGCGTTAAGAACTCGCGCGGATAGGCGTTAAAGGATACCGGCGAGGTCCAGGCGGGGGCCTGCGCAATGTGCAATGGTGACGCTTCGTGTTCGTGTGCCTGCGCTCGCGTCCTGGCGGTGCCCTGCCCATGTGCGGGCGGGGGCCTGGCGGTCGTGCTTTCTGCGGTGCTGTGTTGTCGGGTACGGCTACTGTGCCGGTCATGTCTGATGATCTGCGGGATATCCGCCCGTGTGCTGAATCTGCCGTGGCCGCCCAGCGGTTGGCCGATCCGGGGTTCCTGGTGAACGCGGACCCGGGATCGGTGATGGCGTTGCTGGATGCGGCGTCGGGTCCGGCGGCGCGATTGGCCGCGTCGGTGTACCGGGCCTCGACAGACCTGCATCGTGACGTCACTGCGGGGGTACGCCGACAGCTGCTGGCGCTGGATGCGGCCCGTTACGGGGACCGGGAGCTGTCGGCACTGATCACCGCGGTACCGGTGGAGGACGAACCCGCCGCACCGTGGGGCGTCGAGTGGGCCACCGGCTCCCAGCTCGACCGGTCCGTGCGTCGTATTCCGACTGGCCACACCGATGCGTTGCTGGCGATGGCGACGGCGGTGCTCGACGGCCGCCCCGTCGCGGTCACCGGCGGTACTGACCGGACCGTGCGGATATGGGACCTGACCACCGGCCGGCAGATCGGCCAACCCCTCACCGGCCACACCGGCGAGGTGGACGCGGTGGCGACGGCGGAGCTCGACGGCCGCCCCGTGGCGGTCACCGGCGGTACTGACCGGACCGTGCGGGTGTGGGACCTGACCACCGGCCGGCAGATCGGCCAATCCCTCACC
>NZ_JBIVVI010000030.1:0-18217 GCF_044757675.1 Kitasatospora sp. NPDC091257 | reverse complement strand
CTGGGTGCGGCCGCGCCAGCCCTCGGGCAGCAGGCCCCCGCCCGGAGCGAACCGGGAGTCCCGGTCGTCACACCGCTCCAGGGCGTCGTACCACACCGGGTCGGCTATCGCATACGACTCGTATTTCGCGTCCACTTCGCCCTCCGCCCCCTTTCGAATATCCGCTGAACCGAATTCCGATGTTCGCCGGAACTTTCGAAGCCTCGGTGCCCCGTTCCGACAGGAACCATCCTTCCCGGACGCCCCGTCATGTGACAACAGTGTTAAGCGGGAACTGAATCCGACGCATACCAGGCGGAATCCCGGCCTTCACTTCGGAGGCACCGAAAGCCCGTGCGATCATGACGCCATGAAGACGCGTGTCGTGATCGCCGACGACCAGGCGAGCGTCCGCCAGGGGTTCCGGCACATCCTGGCGGCCCAGCCCGACATGGAGGTCGTGGCCGAGGCCGCGGACGGCCTGGAGGCCCTGGAGGCCGTCCGCACCCTGCGGCCGGACGTCCTGCTGGTCGACATCCGGATGCCGGAGCTGGACGGGCTGGAGGTCACCCGCCGGCTGACCGGCATCACCCCGGAGGTGAAGGTCGTGGTGGTGACCACCTTCGACCTCGACGAGTACGTGCACACCGCGCTGCGCAACGGCGCCTGCGGCTTCCTGCTCAAGCACTCGGGGCCCGCGCTGCTCGCCGAGGCGATCCGCTCGGCGGTGGTCGGCGACTCGCTGATCAGCCCGCAGATCACCACCCGCCTGCTGCACCACTTCACCGGCCCGCGCCGGGTCGACCGCTCCCCCGTCGAGCCGCTGACCGGCCGCGAGGAGGAGATCGCCGTCCTGGTCGCCGAGGGGCTGACCAACTCCGACATCGGCGCCGAGCTGTTCATCTCGCTGAGCACCGTCAAGACCCATCTGGCCAACCTCCAGCGCAAGCTGAAGGCCCGCAACCGGGTGGGCATCGCCACCTGGGCCTGGGAGTCGGGCCTGACCGAGCGCGGCTGAGCCGGCCCGCCCGCGACCCGCCGCGCGACCCGGGCCCCTCATCGCAGCGCCCGTCGACGGCCCTCGACCCACCGCGGGGCCGCGCCGCCGAGGGGCCGACCCTCCCTGCCCGACGGGGCCTCACCGCGCAGCAGCGCCCGCCCCAGCGGGGCGACGGTGTGCAGCACGCCGTTGCCGCAGCGCCGGGTGTCGATCAGCCCGGCCGCCCTCAGCACGGAGGTGTGCTGGCTGACCGCCGAGGCGGTCACGCCCAGCCGCCCCGCCAGCTCGCCGGTGGTACAGCCGTCCAGCACGGCGTGGAGGGCCGCGGCCCTGGTCCGGCCGACCAGGGCGGCCAGCGGCTCGTCCCCGCCCCGGCGCGCGCACCGCGCCGCGTCCGGCGCACCCGCGGGCACGGGAAGGCCGATCCGGTCGGGACGCATCGCGAAGAGCAGCGTCGGGGCCTCCTCGGGCTCCCCGCGCCGGGGTCGGAGCACCACTCCGGCGCCCTGCAGGAAGAGCGACGGCACCAGGCGCAACCCCCGCCCGTCGAGGGCGAGTTCGACGTCCCGCTCGGCGGGGATCTCCAGCACCGGGGCGGCCCAGCGGATCTGCGGGTGCAGCGTGCCGAGCAGCGCGTCCACCCCGCCGCGGCCGGCGATCTGGCGGCGGACGTCCCGCTCCGCCTCCAGCCGGGACCGGACGTCCGCCCAGCAGGGCTCCAGCGCCACCCGGTGGAACTCGCGGACCGCCGCGGCCACATCGGCCCGCTGGACCACCGGCTCGGCGCCGCGGCCGGACGACACGATCCGGCCATTCGCCCACACCCGCAGTACGTCCCGGAAACCACCGTTGGCTCCCGAAAGGCGCCGCAGCCGCTCGGCCAGCACCGGCTGCCGCGCCAACTGCCCGCGGACGGCCCGCTGCCAGGGGCGGAAGAATTCCCCGCCGCTCCGCCACGCCTCCAGTGCCAGCACCGCCTCCATCTCCTGGTCGACATTTCCAGCAATTCGTACACGAGCCAGATCCTCGGCAGACATCGCAATGCGAATCACAGGCTGTTCCCCCGCTCGGGATTCTTGCGTCGGGACGGCCCAGGGGAACCCCGCGCCCTGATCGCCGCACCGACATCCTTGCCCGCCCACGAGGCGCGTCGCCATCGGCCGATCGGCCCATTTGATCGTTCGGAACGCCGAATCGGCCGCCGCCGGATGTGCCGAATGGCCTGGATGGACCCGTCGGCAGGCTCGAATCAGCCGTCCGGCCGGGACCGACGGAACCACCCCGCCCGGTCAGCCCCCGAGGCCCGCCACACCCTCCGTCGGCAGCACCGCGCCGACCCGCCAGCCGCCCTCCGGCCCCGGTCCGGCCGTCAGCTCACCGCCGGCCGCCTCCACCCGTTCCCGCAGGCCCGCGAGGCCGAAGCCGCCGCCCTCCCGCTCGGCCCCGCCCAGCGCGCCGCCCGCACCGCCGCTACCGCCCGCGCCATCACTACCGCCCGCCCCGCCGGAGTCCCCCGCCCCGCCCGGCACCCCGTCGTCGGTGACCGTGACGCGCAACGCCGGCCGCTCGCCGCACCGGTCCGGACGGACCTCGATCGCCACCTCCCGGGCCTCGGGCGCGTGCCGGCGGACATTGGTCAGCGCCTCCACCACCAGCCGGTAGCCGAGCCCGCTGATCGCCGCCGGCACCGCCGCCAGTTCGGCCTCCGCGGGGGCCTCCAGCCGCACCCGCGCGGAACCGCTGCGGGTGAACCGCTCGGCCAGCGCGGGCAGTTCGCTCAGGTCGCGGCGCAGAGTGCGCGCACCGGGCCCGCCCGCCGCCGCCCGCCCCGCGCCCCGTCCGGCTCCCGGGGCGGCCCCCCGGTCCGCCGTCGCCTCCGTCCCGGACCGCCCGCGCGGCTCCGGATCGGCGTCGTCCGCCGCGAAGACCTGCACGGTCCGGTCCATGGTGACCAGCGCCTGCCGGCCGGCCGCCTCGATCCCGGCCAGCAGCTCGACCACCCGCTGGGGGTCCTGCTGGGCCAGCACCTGCGCGGCCTGGGCCAGCACCACCACCCCGGTGACGTCGTGCGCGGCGAAGTCGTGCAGGTCGCGGGCCAGGTCCAGGCGCTGTGCCCGCCGCTCGGCCACCACCGCCGCCCGGGCACGGGTGTCCATCGAGCGCAGGTAGCAGCCGACCCCGACCACCGCGCAGGCCAGCAGCGCGGAGATCAGGCAGAGCTTGGTGGTCACCGCGGGCGGGGCCGGCGGTTCGGCCCAGACCCCGATCCGCAGCGGTATCAGCGCCACCGCCGCGACCAGCAGCGCGCCGTAGCCGAAGGCGGCCGCCGCCGGGGGCCTGCGCACCGCGGGGACGACCGGCGCGAGCAGCGCGACGGTCTCCAGCAGCCACCAGGACTCGATGCTGCCGAACACCGGCCCGCGGTAGCCGGCCGTCACCAGCAGCGACACCGCGCAGGCGGCCAGCACCGAAGGGCCCACCGCGCCGACCCGTCCCGGGGCCCAGAGCACCGGGAACAGCCCGGCCACCACCGCCACCGCGCCGGAGAGGACGATCAGCGGCCCCGGGTTCCCCAACCCCGCCACCGCGGCCGCCAGCACCCCCGCCGCCGCCGTTCCGTACCCCGCCCTGCGCACCACGGTGTGCCACGACCACGTCATGGTTCGGGATCCTACGAAGCCCGACGGCCCGCCAGGGCGGCTTCACCGAAGGCCGGTCCCGCGGGACCGGCCGACGGCTCACTCCTTCGGCGCCTCCGGCTGCTCGACGAAGTCGACCTTCTTGAACTGCCGGTTCATCGACTTGGCCAGGAACCAGGTCGCGACGCCGAGGGCCGCGAAGACGAGGAAGCCGAGCAGGCCGGGGGTGACCTTGGCGTCGTCGACGGCGAGGTCAGCGGCGATGTTGATGAGGTTCACGGAGGCGCTCATATCTCTATGGTGGCCCGGCTCACGCGGAGCCGGGCCGTCGGGGGGTGGTTCAGTCGCGCGTGTCGGCGGCCTCGGCCGCCAGGGTGGGGGTGCGCAGGCCGGCGAACAGGTCGTCCTCCGGCAGGTCCACGTCGACCAGGGTACGGGCGAGCTCGTAGTCCTCGGTGGGCCAGACCTCGCGCTGGACCTCCAGCGGGACGCGGAACCACGGGCCGTCCGGGTCGATCTGGGTCGCGTGGGCGATCAGCGCGCGGTCGCGGGTCTCGAACCAGTCGTCGCAGCGGACCCGGGTGGTGATCTCGCGCTCCTTGCGGCCGCTCTTCTCCCAGCCCTCGATCCACTCGCCGTACGGCGACTCGTGGCCGTGCTCGGTGAGGTACTCGTGCAGGGCCCGGATGCGGCCCATCGGGAAGCCGTGGTTGTAGTACAGCTTGAGCGGCTGCCAGGGCTCGCCGGCCTCCGGGTAGGCGTCCGGGTCGCCCGCGGCGTCGAACGCCAGCATGGTGATCTTGTGGGTCATGATGTGGTCCGGGTGCGGGTAGCCGCCGTTCTCGTCGTAGGTCGTGATGACCTGCGGCTTGAACTCGCGGATCAGCCGGACCAGCGGCTCCGCCGCCTCCTTGACGTCCTGGAGGGCGAAGCAGCCCTCGGGCAGCGGGGGCAGCGGGTCCCCCTCGGGCAGGCCGGAGTCCACGAAGCCCAGCCAGGCCTGCCCGACGCCGAGGATCGCCCGCGCCTCGTCCATCTCCTTGCGGCGCACCTCGTGGATGTTCTCCTCGATGTACGGGTCCCCCTGGAGCTTGGGGTTGAGGACCGACCCGCGCTCGCCCCCCGTGCAGGTGGCCACCAGCACGTCCACGCCCTGCTCGACGTACATGGCCATGGTGGCCGCGCCCTTGCTGGACTCGTCGTCCGGGTGGGCGTGCACCGCCATCAGTCGCAACTGCTCAGTCAACGCCTTGCGTTCCTTCCACACTCGTCGGGCGTTCCGCGAAGTCCGGGTCTGCCCACCGTTCGAACCGCTCACTCCGGGACCGCGTCGCCGCGGGGCCGGGCCGCGGAACGTCACCGGCGCGGCCGAGCCCTGCCCCCGCCGGACCGGCCGCGGGCGTGCCCCTCCTATAGTGACGGACTGGAGGAGCGTCGCATTCCCCCGCACCACCCCGCGCCCCCAGGAGAGGACGGAGTCCGATGAGTGCAGACACCACCGCCACCGGTCTGCCCGAGGGGCGCTACGGCCGCGGCGGCGACCGCGACTCGGACCGCCGCCTCAAGGTGATCGGCGCGGTCTGCGGCGTGCTCGGCCTGGGCCTGATCGCCTGGCTGGGCGGCTCCTACCTGCTGCGCGAGTCGAAGATCAACGGCTCGGTGCCGACCTTCCAGGTGCTCTCCGACTCCGAGGTCCAGCTGCACCTCACCGTGCGCAAGGGCGACGGGCAGGCCGGTACCTGCACGGTCCGCTCGCAGTCCGACGACCACGCGGTGGTCGGGGTCGCCGACTTCCCGGTCCCGGCGGCCGGCTCCAGCTACGACGCGGTGGTCACCCTGCGCACCACCGCGCGCGGCACCACCGCGGAGCTGCTGGGCTGCACCCCGGCCAAGTAGCGCGCCACGGGCAACGCGCGCCCCGGGCGGCGCACCCGCCCCCGGTAGCGCGCATATTCGATCCGGGGAGCGGGCATCCGTAGAGGGTCCCGCACACCACTGCCGTACACCAGGGCGTAACGCCGCCGTCAATGGCGCGCAAACGCCCCTCCCGCTTGTCAGCAGGACTTGTTAGTCTCGTGGTTTCGCCCCTTCCGCACCGGATGGTACGGGAGCGGGCGTTGCTTTGTAGTTGAGACCGATATCACCACCGACCCCTGCTGACGACTCACACCCTCAGCACAGCCCCCAGCACCTACGAGGAGCACCCGTGACCCAGACCAGCGAGAACGTGACCTGGCTCACTCAGGCCGGCTACGACCAGCTCAAGGCCGAGCTGGACCACCTGACCGGGCCCTGGCGCATCGAGATCGCCCAGAAGATCGAGGCGGCGCGCGAGGAGGGCGACCTCAAGGAGAACGCCGGTTACCACGCGGCGAAGGAGGAGCAGGGGAAGTACGAGCTGCGCATCCGTCAGCTGACCCAGCTGCTGGAGCGGGCCAAGGTCGGCGAGGCGCCGGCCGACTCGGGCGTGGTGGCCCCGGGCATGGTCGTCACGGTCGCCTTCGACGGCGACGCGGACGACCTCATGGAGTTCCTGCTGGCCTCCCGCGAGGTCGCGGGCGCCGACGACCTGGACGTCTACTCCCCGCAGTCCCCGCTGGGCCGCGCCATCGACGGCAAGCGGATCGGCGACGAGGCCACCTACGAGCTGCCGAACGGCAAGCCGGCCATGGTGAAGATCGTCAAGGTCGTGCCGCACGCCGGCTGATCCGGCCGCACGACAGGGGGCGGCCGCGGAAGTCCGGGACTTCCGCGGCCGCCCTCCGGTGTTCCGGGCGGCGCCCGGTCAGGCGGTCGAGGAGCGGTACTTGCGCACCGACAGCCAGGAGAACACCGCGGTGATCACGATCGACCACAGCACCGACACCAGCGCCGCGTGCTGCATCGGCCAGGCGCTGTCCACCGGCCCGACCTGGTTGCCGAACAGCACCCGGCAGGCCTGCACGGTGGCGCTGAACGGGTTCCAGTACGCGACCGGCTGGAGCCACTCCGGCATCGAGGTGACCGGCACGAAGGCGTTGGACACGAAGGTCAGCGGGAACAGCCAGATCAGCCCGGCCGAGGTGGCCGCCTCGGGGCTGCGCACCGACAGGCCGATCAGCGCGCCGATCCAGGAGAAGGCGTAGCCGAGCAGGAGCAGCAGGCCGAACGCGGCGAGCGCGTTGAGCAGGCCGTCGTGGATCCGCCAGCCGACCAGCAGCGCGACCATCGCCAGCACGACCAGGATGAACGCGGTCTGGCACAGGTCCGCGAGGGTGCGGCCGACCAGCACCGCCGAACGGGCCATCGGCAGCGAGCGGAACCGGTCCACCAGCCCCTTGCTCATGTCCTCCGCGATGCCCGCCGAGGCACCGGCGACGGCGAAGGTGACGGTCTGGGCGAAGATGCCGGCCATCAGGAACTGGATGTACGTGTCCGAGCCGGAGTTCGTGCCGGGGATCCTGATCGCCCCGCCCATCACGTACGAGAACAGCAGCACGAACATGACCGGCTGCATCAGCCCGAAGACCACGATCTCCGGGATGCGGGTCATCCGGCGCAGGTTGCGCTTGGCGACCACCCAGGAGTCGTGCAGGGCGGCGGCGGCCCCCCGGCGCTGCCTGGGCATCGCCGGGCCGATGGCGTGCTCGGTGGCGCTGCTCATCTCAGCTCTCCTTCCCGGCCGCGACGGCCTGCTTGTCCGGCCCCGGGCCGCCCTTGCCCCGGCCGCGCTCCTTGCGGCCGGCAGCGTCCTCCTCCTCGGGGCGCTCCTCGGCGACGTGGCCGGTGAGGGTGAGGAAGACGTCGTCCAGGGTCGGGCGGCGCAGGCCGATGTCGTCCATCTCGATCCCGCGGGAGTCCAGTTCGCGGATCACGTCGGCGAGCACCCGGGCACCTCCCGTGACCGGAGCGGTGATCCGGCGGGTGTTCCGCTCCACCGTCGGCTCGTTCAGCGCGTAGCCGGACAGCGCGGCGACCGCGTCGGCGACCAGGCCGGGCTCGTGCACCACGACCTCGATGCGCTCGCCGCCGATCTGCGCCTTGAGCTGGTCGGCGGTGCCGCGGGCGATCACCCGGCCCTGGTCGACGACCGCGATGTCGTGGGCGAGCCGGTCGGCCTCCTCCAGGTACTGGGTGGTGAGCAGCAGTGTGGTCCCCTGCTCGACCAGCGTCTCGATGACCTCCCAGAGCGCGAGCCGGTTGCGCGGGTCGAGGCCGGTGGTCGGCTCGTCCAGGAACATCACCGGCGGCCGGACGACCAGCGCGGCGGCGAGGTCCAGGCGCCGGCGCATGCCGCCGGAGTAGGTCTTGGCGGTGCGGTCCTTGGCCGCGGTGAGGTTGAACCACTCCAGCAGCTCCAGCGCCCGGGCCTTCGCGGCACGGTTGCTCATCTGGTAGAGCTCACCGACCATGGTGAGGTTCTCGAAGCCGGTCAGGTACTCGTCGACCGCCGCGTACTGGCCGGACAGGCCGATCAGGCTGCGGACCCGGTTGGGGTGCTTGAGCACGTCGACCCCGGCGACCACCGCGCGGCCGGAGTCGGGGCGGAGCAGGGTGGTGAGGACCCGCACGGTGGTGGTCTTCCCGGCGCCGTTCGGGCCGAGCAGCCCGAGCACCGTGCCCTCGGGGACGTCGAGGCTGACGCCGTCCAGGGCTCGTACGTCGCCGAAGGTCTTCACCAGGTTCTCGGCTTGGATGGCTGGCGCCATGGCCTTGCCTCATCTCCTCGAACATATGGGGCGATCTGTCCCACTTTGCCCTGATATTGGGCGCACGGGCGACCCGATTCTCGACCCGCGGGGCCAGAACGCGATGTATCGCGAGTCTCCCAGTACGCGATATATCGCGTCAAGGGAGAGGGCTCAGCGGGAGACCACGTACCCCGCGTCCCGCAACTCCCCGACCACCAGCGCGCAGTGCTCCGGCCCCTTGGTCTCCAGATGCAGGTCCACCTCGACCTCGGTCAGCCCCAGCCGCGGGTCGATCCGCACGTGCGCCACGTCCAGCACGTTGGCGTCCACCCTGGTCAGCACCGACAGCAGGCCCGCCAGCGCGCCCGGCCGGTCCGCCAGCCGCACCCGCAGCGACAGGTAGCGCCCGGCCGCCGCCAGCCCGTGCCGCAGCACCCGCTGCATCAGCTGGGGGTCGATGTTGCCACCGGACAGCACCGCCACCACCGGGCCCTCGAAGGAATCCGGCTGCTCCAGCAGCGCCGCGATCGGCGCCGCTCCGGCCGGCTCCACCACCAGCTTCAGCCGCTCCAGCCCGAGCAGCAGCGCCCGCGACAGCGCGTCCTCGGAGACCGTACGGATGCCGTCCGCCAGCGTGTTGACCACCTCGAACGGGATGTCGCCGGGGCGCCCGACCATGATCCCGTCCGCCATGGTGGCGAAGTGCTCCAGCGACACCGGCCGCCCGGCCGCCAGCGAGGGCGGGTACGCGGCCGCACCGGCCGCCTGCACCCCGACCACCCGCACGTCCGGGCGCAGCGGCTTGACCGCCGCCGCGATCCCGGCCAACAGCCCGCCGCCGCCCACCCCGACCAGGACGGTCCGCACCTCCGGGCACTGCTCCAGGATCTCCAGGCCGACGGTCGCCTGCCCGGTGACCACGTCCCAGTGGTCGAAGGGGTGGATGAACACCGCGCCGGTCGCCTCCGCGTACCGCTGCGCGGCCTGCAGGGCCTCGTCCACGGTGGCGCCGTGCAGCCGCACCTCGGCGCCGTACTCGCGGGTCGCCGCGACCTTCGGCAGCGGAGCGGCCACCGGCATGAACACCGTGGAGCGCACGCCCAGCAGCGCGGCCGCCAGCGCCACCCCCTGGGCGTGGTTCCCGGCGCTCGCCGCCACCACCCCGCCGGCCCGCTGCACCGGCGAGAGTCCCGCGATCCGCACGTACGCCCCGCGCAGTTTGAAGGACCCGGTGCGCTGGAGGTTCTCGCACTTCAGGTGGACCGGCGCACCGATCAGCCCGGAGAGGTACCGGCTGCCCTCCATCGGGGTCACCCGCGCGACCCCGGCGAGCATCTTCTGGGCACCGCGGACGTCGTCGAGGGTGATCGGCCAGGTGTGCATGGCGCCAGACTACGGGTGGGGGCGGCGGCAATCCGGGATGTCGGGCCTGTTCCCGGGCCCGCCCGGCCCGCGTACGCTGCTGCTTCTGAGCCTCCCTCACCGCACGACGATCGTGAGCCGCGATGACGACGACCTCGCCCCAGGCCACCGACCGCATCGACCCCGTGCACGCCCGACTCCAGTACCAGCTCGCGGTGTTCGCGCGCCGGATGGAGCAGGTCCGGACCTCCGGCGGCGGGGTCGGGGCGCTGGACCGGGCCGCCTACCTGCTGCTCGACCGGCTGGAGCGGCACGGGCCGGCCAACGTCAAGGCCCTGGCCGAGGCCCTGGGCGTGGACTCCTCCACGGTGACCCGCCAGGTCGCCCCGCTGGTCGCGGCCGGGCTGGTCGGCCGGGTGCAGGACCCTGCCGACCGCCGTGCCGTACGGCTCGCGCTGACCTCGCACGGCGTCGGCCGGCTCACCGAAGTCCGGGACGGCCGGGCCGAGTTGACCCGCCGCCTGATGGCCGACTGGCCACCGGAGGAGCAGCACGCGTTCTGCGCCCTGCTGGCCCGCTTCAACCTCGCGATGGAGACGTACACGGCGGACCAGCAGGGGCAGTGAGCGGCGACGAGGGGCCGCGGGGCCCCTACCGCCTCAGCCCAGCGCCTGCTTGAGGTCGGCCAGCAGGTCGTCGATCGACTCGATGCCGACCGAGACGCGCACCAGGTCGGACGGCACCTCCAGCGCCGAGCCCGCCACCGAGGCGTGGGTCATCCGGCCCGGGTGCTCGATCAGCGACTCGACACCGCCGAGCGACTCGCCGAGGGTGAACAGCTGCGCGCGGTTGCAGACCTCGACGGCCGCCTCCTCGCCGCCGGCGACCCGGAACGAGACCATGCCGCCGAAGGCCTTCATCTGCTTGGCCGCGATGTCGTGGCCGGGGTGCTCGGGCAGGCCCGGGTAGAGCACCTGGCTGACCTTCGGGTGGCTCGCCAGCAGCTCGGCGACCTTCTCCGCGTTGGCGCTGTGCCGGTCCATCCGGACGCCCAGCGTCTTGATGCCGCGCAGCACCAGCCAGGCGTCGAACGGGCCGGAGACGGCGCCCATCGCGTTCTGGTGGTACGCCACCTCCTCGCCGAGGCCCGCGTCGGCCAGCACCAGCGCACCGCCGACCACGTCCGAGTGGCCGCCCATGTACTTGGTGGTGGAGTGCACCACGGCGTCCGCGCCGAGCGCGATCGGCTGCTGGAGGTACGGGCTGGCGAAGGTGTTGTCGACCACCAGCAGCGCACCGGCGCCGTGGGCGACCTCGGCGAGCGCGGCCAGGTCGGTGATGCCCAGCAGCGGGTTGGACGGGGTCTCCACCCACACCGCGCGGGTGTTGGGGCGGATCGCCTCGCGGACGGTGGCCAGGTCCTGGGTGTTGGCCACGGAGAACTCGACGCCCCAGCGGGTCAGCACCTTGGCGAACAGCCGGAAGGTGCCGCCGTAGGCGTCGTTGGGGATCACGATGTGGTCGCCCGGCTTGAGGATGCTGCGCAGCAGGGTGTCCTCGGCGGCCAGGCCGGAGGCGAAGGCGAGGCCGCGGGCGCCGCCCTCCAGCGCAGCGAGGCACTCCTCCAGCGCGGTACGGGTCGGGTTGGCGCTGCGGCTGTACTCGTAGCCGCCCCGCAGGCCGCCCACCCCGTCCTGCTTGTAGGTGGACACCTGGTAGATCGGCGTGACGACGGCCCCGGTCTGGGGGTCTGCCTCCTGACCCGCGTGGATGGCGAGGGTCTCGAAGCCCTGAGGAAGCTGGTGCTCGGTCATGGGTCCGAGCCTAGTGTGCGAATGCCGTCGAGCCCGCACGAACCGACGATCGGGACGAACCCGCAGGTGGGAGCGGGGGTGCGGCGGGCCGCAAGCGCGGCGCGCGGGCCCCTTCGGCCGCCGCGACCCCATCGCTCGAACACGCGTTCAGCGCCGGGCCCGACCGGCCGCCGCCGACGGCCGCGACGGCCGCTCCCGGAATCCGGGGGCGGCCGTTCGCGTTGCACACCGTGCCAGGATCCCCGACCCGCTGGAGCAGGCCGTGCTGTTCAACCGCCACAAGACCTCGCTCGTCCCCGCCGACCAGGCGCTGCCCGGCCGGCCGACCCCGGCCTTCACCCTGACCGAGCCGCACACCGTGCTCGGGCACCCGCTGTCCGGCCCGTACCCGGACGGCCTGGAGGTGGCCGACTTCGGGCTCGGCTGCTTCTGGGGCGCCGAACGCGTCTTCTGGCAGCTCCCCGGCGTCTGGACGACGCTGGTCGGCTACCAGGGCGGCCACACCCCCAACCCGACGTACGAAGAGGTGTGCAGCGGGCTGACCGGGCACACCGAGGCGGTCCGGGTGGTGTACGACCCGGCGGTGATCCCCTACGAGCGCCTGCTGAAGACCTTCTGGGAGGCGCACGACCCGACCCAGGGCAACCGCCAGGGCAACGACGTGGGCACCCAGTACCGCTCCGCCGTCTACACCCACTCCCCGGCCCAGGCCGAGGCCGCGGCGGCCACCCGGGACGCGTTCCAGCCCTCGCTGACCGCGCTCGGTTACGGCCCGATCACCACCGAGATCGCCCCGGCGGGCCCGTTCCACCCCGCCGAGCCGTACCACCAGCAGTACCTGTCGGAGGCCAAGAACCCCAGCGGCTACTGCGGTCTCGGCGGCACCGGGGCCTCCTGCCCGATCGGCGTGGCCCGCACCCGGGGCTGACCTCCCGGGCGCCGGGAAGGCCCGGGGGCGGGCCCGGACGCGGCCCGAACGCGGCCCGGGGCGGGCCCGGGAGCGGCCACTCAACGTGACCGATCCCCGATCGGGGCGCAGACTGGAAGGGCCAGCAGGGCCGGCCCGGCCACCCGCTGGTGGCCGGGCCGTCCTCGTGGGAGAGGAGTGCGCCATGTCCGATCTCTACCAGCGGAACTTCGACGATCCCGAGGAAGTCCGTCCCTTCGAGGAGGGCACAGGGGAGCTACGGCTGGTCAACCTGGACGGCGGCCCGGTGGGCCGGGCCGTGTTCGAACCGGGTTGGCAGTGGTCCAAGCACGTGAAGCCGATCGCCGGGACCGACAGCTGCCAGGCCTCCCACGCCGGGTACGTGGTCTCCGGCCGGATGAAGATCGTCATGGACGACGGCCGGGGATTCGAGGTCGGCCCCGGCGACTTCATGCTCTGTCCGCCCGGACACGACGCCTGGACGGTGGGCCCGGAGGCCTGTGTGATCGTCGACTGGCAGGGCTTCGCGGACTACGCGAAGCGGTGAACGGAACGCCTCAGAGCATGGCGGGCGGCTTCTCCGCGGCCCCGTCCGCCGCCTGGCCGGGGCTTCCCGCCAGGAGCTTCCCGGCGGCGTCGTAGGCCCCGACGGCCGGGACGGCCTGCACCCTCCCCGTCCGGAGGTCGGCCCGCGGCAGGTCGCCGTAGTAGGAGATCCAGCCCTGCATGCCCGGGGTGGTGAGCAGGGTGGCGACGGTGGGCCTGCCGCCCACGAAGAGGACGATCCGGGCCGGGGTCGGCCCCCGGTAGTAGCTGTGCACGACGAGGCGGTCGGCCGTCTCGTTGTAGGCCAGGGTGATGCCGGGCCGGTCGTACGGCATGCCGGGGGCGGAGAGGACGTCGGTGCACGCCGTGCGCCCGTAGACGCCGGTCGCCGGTTCGACGGTGTCCTGGCAGTCCTGGGTCGGGGTCACCGACAGCCGGATCCCGGGGACCACCTCGACCTTCTCCTTCGCCGCGACCCGCTTCACCGGCGACAACGGCAGCCCGGTCGGCGTCGGCGCGGTGCGCGCCGGGACGGCGGGCGCCCCCGCGGCCGTCGCCGCCGAGGGCGCCATCGCCGCCCCGGCCTCGCCCGCGATCCGCCCGGCGTGCCGGGCGTTCCCGGCCGTCACCGCCGTCACCCCGCAGACCACGGCCACCGCGACCACGGCGGCCCCGGTCCCGGCCCTGCGCCTGGCCCGGCGGCGTCGGGCGCCCGCGATGATCACCACCGGGTCCGGTCCGACCGCGTAGGGGTCCTCGTCCTTGAGCAGTTCGCCGATCCGGCGCTCGAAGCTCATACCGTCACCTCGATGTGCGTCGTGGGACCCACCGCCACGCCGGAGCGGTCGGCGAGTTCGGGCAGTGCGCGCAGCTTCGACATCGCCCGGTGCAGCGTGCTCTTCACCGTGCCCGGGGCGATGCCCAGTTCGGCCGCGATGGCGGCCTCGGTGAGGTCTCCGTAGTACCGCAGCACGACGACCGTCCGCTCCCGGCGGGTGAGCGTGCCCAGCGCCTGGTGCAGCACGGCCCGTTCGGCCTGCCGTTCGGCGAGGTCGTCGGCGAGCGGCCGGTCGGGGACGCGTTCGATGGGCAGCTCGTGGTTGCGCAGCCGGCGCCACCAGTCGCGGTGCTGGTTCACCACGATCCTGCGGACGTACGCGGTGGGGTCGTCGCCGGTGATCCGGTGCCAGTGCAGGTAGGCGCGTTCCAGCGCCGACTGCACGATGTCCTTGGCCCGGTCCGGGTCTCCGGTCAGCAGCTCGGCCAGCCGCAGCAGTTGGCGGCCGCTCCCGGCGACGAACGCGCTGAACTCGTCGTCCTGTCGCTGCCTCTGCTCGCGTTTCACACCCGTCCTACTCCTCGGGCGGACCGCGAGGTTCGGTCCGCCCGGGAGGTTTTTCCGGCCGGGGTGCGGTGCCGGGTCAGACGGCGCTGCCGGCCTTCCAGGCGGCCCAGCCCATGTTCCAGCCGTTCAGGCCGTTGTCCGGGGCGACCGTCTTGTCGCCGGAGTTCACGACCTCGACCACGTCGCCGACCATCGAGGACTTGTAGAACTTGAAGCCGTCCGTACCGGTGTCCTGGGCGCCCTGGGCGTCCCGCAGGCCGATGCAGCCGTGGCTGGTGTTCTGGCCGCCGAAGATCGACGGCGAGGACCAGTAGTTGCCGTGGATGAAGGTGCCCGACGTGCTGAGGCGCTGGGCGTGCGGCACGTCCGCGATGTCGTACTCGCTGCCCAGGTTGACCGTCTGCGAGTTCATCCGGGTCTGGGTGTACTGCTCGGAGATCACCATCTTGCCGCCCCAGGTGGTGTGCTCGGGCGAGCCGCCGGAGATCTTGTAGACCGCGCTGACCTGGCCGTCGGTGGTGACGGTGAGCTTCTTGGTGGCGAGGTCGGCGACGCTGGTCTGGGCGCGGCCGATGGTGAAGCTCACGTCCTTGGACTGGGTGCCGTAGACGCCCTTGGCGCCCTCGACGTCCTTGAGCCGGAGCTTGAGGGTGACCTTGGTGCCCTTGGCCCAGTACTCCTGCGGCCGGAAGTCGAGGCGGGTGCTGGAGAACCAGTGGCCGACGATCTCGACGCCCGGCTCGGCTATCACCGTGATCGCCTGCTGGACGGCCTTGCGGTCGGTGACCGGCTTGCTGAAGCTGATCGAGACCGGCATGCCGACGCCGACGGTGGAGCCGTCCTCGGGGGTGAAGTAGCCCACGAAGGTGTTGGCCGGGGTCGCCGTGGTGAAGACGGCGTTGGAGTCCGCCTCCAGCTTGTCCTTGTCGAGGGCGGTGGCGGCGACGGTGTACTTGGTGCCGCTGGCGGGGGCGGCGGCCGAGGTCCAGCCGGTGCCGTCGGCGGAGAGCTGGCCGGCCAGCTCCTTGCCGGTGCTGTCGGTGACCTTGACGCTGCTCAGGGTGCCGTTGGCGACGGTGACCTTGACCGGCTCGCTGAAGCTCGCGGAGGCGGCGCCGTCGGCCGGCGCGACGGTGATGACCGCGGCCGAGGTCTTCGGGGCGCTGCTCGCACCGCCACCGGCCGGGGTGCCGCTCGCTCCGCCGGAGCCGCTGCCGCCGCCGTTGCCGTTGCCGTTGCTGCCACCGCCGTTACCGCTGCCGCCGCCGCTGTTGTCGTTGCAGGCCGCCAGCAGCAGGACGGGCGCGCCGATCAGTCCCGCGAGGACCCCGCGTCGGCTCCAGTTGCTTCCGGCCACCCGCCCCTGACCGTCCCGTGCCGTCACGTCGCGTCTCCCTGCTGATCATCCCGGGCATTACGGATACAGAAACGCAATACGCCCGTTCACGGTTCCATCACCGAAGGGTAAGCGATCGTATGAGATGACCCAACTTCCCGACGAACAGGGACAAAACGCCCGGCCCGCGGAGCGGACCGGGCGTTCACTTGCGGTGACGGCGAGCACCGTCACCCGGCGGTTCCGTCCTACTCGGCGGACCCCTCCACCTGGTACTCGTCCCACTCCTCGTCGTCCGGGTCGAACTCGGTCTGCGCCGACTCCCAGGTCGCCGAGGCGAGCTCCACGCCGGGCACGTCGCCGAGCAGCGCGACGGGGTCGATGAAGTGGGCGAGCGAACCCGACGGGTCCACCTCGATGGCCTCGACGGACTGGGCGCGCTCCTCGTCGTCGAGGTACTCGTCCGCGGTGACCGCCTCCAGGGCGGCGGCCTTCAGCGCGCCCTCGTCGGTGATCTCCGCGATGAGCTCGATCTTCACCCGGACGTAGCGCGGGGCATCCTGGTCGGTCGTTTCAGTGCTGGTCATGCGTGCGAGCGTACGGGACGGCCGCGCCCGGCGCGGAGCACGGGCGGCCGCCCGGAGCACGCCCCGCGCGCCCGGCGCGAACGGCGCGAACGGAAGGGGCCAGCCCCTCGGAGAAGGACCGGCCCCACCGTTGCCCCGCCTGGGCTCCCCCACCCGGGAGCCGCGCGGACACGCGCCGTGCGGCGCGGTGCTGCCGCGGGAGCCGCCGCACCCTGTCAGCCGGCCGGGGCCGGGCAGGGGCGGGACGACGGCGCCTCCCACGGCGGAGGACACAGCGGCCGGGTCAGGGCCACCCGATGTGTCCGGAGCCGACCGCGGTCGCCGGGGAGCCGCTCCCGGACGGTTGCCGTCGCCTCACTCGGCGTCCTGCCGTTGACCACCACGATGCCCGAGCCGTGTTAACCACGTGCTGCGGACAGGTGACGCCGGTGTACCACTTCCGCCGTGGACGAATCCTCCGCGCCCGTCCGCGGCAACGGGAGCGCGACGACAGGGCGGTGACGGGGCGCCGGTGACGCCGGGTCAGTGCTGGCTGCGACCGGTCAGGAAGCCCAGCAGGTCCTGGCGGGTGACGATGCCCTGCGGCTTGCCCTCGACCAGCACGACGGCCGCGTCGGCCTTCTCCAGCACGGTCATCAGGTTGGTGACGGTCTCGCCCGAGCCGACCACCGGCAGCGGCTTGGACATCACCTTGTCCAGCGTGTCGGTGAGCTCGATGTCCTTGGCGAAGATGCCCTCCAGCAGCAGCTTCTCCACCACCGAGCCGATCACCTCGCCGGCCATGATGTCCGGGTGGCCGGCCCCCGGGGAGACCACCGGCATCTGCGAGACGCCGTACTCGCGCAGCACCCGGACCGCCTCGGCGACCGTCTCGTTGGGGTGCATGTGGACGAACTGCGGGACGCCGCCCTGCTCGATGGACTCCTTGCGGGCCAGCACCTCGCCGATGTGCGCCTCGTCGGTGGACGAGGGCAGGAAGCCGTAGTCGGCCATCCAGTCGTCGTTGAAGATCTTCGACAGGTAGCCGCGGCCGCCGTCCGGCAGCAGCACCACCACGACGTCGTCCGGCCCGAGCCCGCGGGCCACCTCCAGCGCGGCCACCACGGCCATGCCGCAGGAGCCGCCGACCAGCAGGCCCTCCTCCTTGGCCAGGCGGCGGGTCATCTGGAACGAGTCCTTGTCGGAGACGGCGACGATCCCGTCCGCGACGCCGCGGTCGTAGGCGGTCGGCCAGAAGTCCTCACCGACGCCCTCGACCAGGTACGGCCGGCCGGTGCCGCCCGAGTAGACCGAGCCCTCCGGGTCGGCGCCGATCACCTGGACCTTGCCGCCGGAGACCTCCTTCAGGTAGTTGCCGGTGCCGGAGATGGTGCCGCCGGTGCCGACGCCCGCCACGAAGTGGGTGATCTTCCCCTCGGTCTGCTCCCACAGCTCCGGGCCGGTGGAGTGGTAGTGCGAGGCCGGGTTGTCCGGGTTGGAGTACTGGTCCGGCTTCCAGGCGTTCGGGGTCTCCCGGACCAGGCGGTCGGAGACGTTGTAGTACGAGTCCGGGTGCTCCGGAGCGACGGCGGTCGGACAGACGACCACCTCGGCGCCGTACGCGCGCAGGGTGTTGATCTTGTCGGTGGACACCTTGTCGGGACAGACGAAGATGCACTTGTAGCCCTTCTGCTGGGCCACGATCGCCAGGCCGACACCGGTGTTGCCGGAGGTCGGCTCGACGATGGTGCCACCCGGCTTGAGCGCGCCCGAGGCCTCGGCGGCCTCGATCATGCGCATCGCGATGCGGTCCTTGACCGAGCCACCGGGGTTGAAGTACTCGACCTTCGCCAGCACTGTCGCGCTGATGCCCTCGGTGACCTTGTTCAGCTTGACCAGCGGCGTGTTGCCGACCAGGTCGATGATCGAGTTGTGGTACCGCACGGGGATCCTCCCGGAGTGTGGGCGTGCGACTGCTTATCGGTACTGCAAAGCGTAGGGCGTGGCACCCGCCCCGCGGTTCCCCTCCTTC
>NZ_JBIVVI010000029.1:0-18233 GCF_044757675.1 Kitasatospora sp. NPDC091257 | reverse complement strand
GGGGCGCGGCCCGGGCCCCCCCCCCCCTCCGTGTGGGCCGGGCTGCGCTACTGCTGCTTCAGCGAGTCCGTGTAGGCCTTGCAGGCCTGGTAGTCCGGCAGCAGGCCGTCGGCGAGCGCCTCCGCGAGGGAGGGCGCCACCGCGTCGCGGGCCGAGAGCTGCGGGGCGTCGGTCGGCCACTCGATGCCGAGATCCGGGTCCAGCGGGTGCACGCCGTGCTCGCCGGTCGGGTTGTACGTCGCCGAGCAGAGGTAGGTCAGCGTGGCGTCGTCGGTGAGGGCGCAGAAGCCGTGGCCGAGGCCCTCCGGGATGTAGACGGCCTTGCGCTCGGTGTCGTCCAGCCGGACGAACTCCCACGAGCCGAAGTTCGGCGAGCCGACCCGCAGGTCGACGATGACGTCCAGCACCGCGCCGCGGGTGCAGGCCACGTACTTGGCCTGGCCGGGCGGGACGTCGGCGAAGTGGATGCCGCGGACGACGTCCTTGGCGGAGAGCGACAGGTTGGCCTGGGCCAGGTTCAGCGGGTGGCCGACGACCTCGGCGAGGCGGTCGAAGCGGTACCACTCGGTGAAGTGGCCGCGGGCGTCGCCGTGCACCTGAGGGGTGATCTCGAAGGCGCCCTCGATGGAGAGCTCACGGAACTTCACTTGGCGGCCGCCTCTTCGAGCAGGCCCAGCAGGTACTGGCCGTAGCCGCTCTTCAGCAGCGGCTCGGCGAGCTCGCGCAGCTGGGCGTCGTCGATCAGCCCGGCCCGCCAGACGGCCTCCTCGATGCAGCCGATCTTGAAGCCCTGGCGCTCCTCGATGACCCGGACGAACTCCGAGGCCTGGACCATCGACACGAACGTGCCGGTGTCCAGCCAGGCGGTGCCGCGGTCGAGGATCGTCACGTGCAGGTCGCCGGTGCGCAGGTAGGCGTCGTTGACGGCGGTGATCTCCAGCTCGCCGCGGGCGCTCGGCTCCAGCGTGCGGGCGATCTCGACGACCCGGTTGTCGTAGAAGTACAGGCCGGGGACGGCGTAACGGGACTTGGGCTCGGTCGGCTTCTCCTCGATGGAGATGACCTGGCCGGTCCCGTCGAACTCGACCACGCCGTACGCGGTCGGGTCGGCCACGGGGTACGCGAAGACCCGGCCGCCCTTGATGTCGGAGTGCTCGGTGAGCGCGGTGCCCAGGCCGGTGCCGTGGAAGATGTTGTCGCCGAGGATCAGGGCCACCGGCTCGTCGCCGATGAAGTCCGCGCCGAGCACGAAGGCCTGGGCGATGCCCTCGGGCTTCTCCTGGACGGCGTACTGGAGCTTCAGGCCGAACTGGGAACCGTCGCCCAGCAGTCGTTCGAACTGGTCCCGGTCGTTCGGGGTGGTGATGATCAGGATTTCGCTTATCCCGGCCATCACCAGGGTCGAGAGGGGGTAGTAGATCATCGGCTTGTCGAAGACCGGGAGGAGCTGCTTCGACACCGCACGGGTCAGGGGCCACAGCCGCGAGCCGGTGCCGCCGGCCAGGAGGATTCCACGCATGGGTGCACCCTATTCGAGATCGGTGAACGCGGGAGGGGCCGGGTCGGGAGGGCGTTCGGGCGGCGGTAGACTACGCGCATTATGCGCATCCTCGTGACCGGCGGCGCCGGATTCATCGGTTCGGAGTTCGTCCGTCAGCTCCTCGGGGCTGACGAGAATGCCCGGATCACGGTCTTTGACAAGCTCACCTACTCGGGCGTCCTGGAGAACCTCGCTCCGGTGGCCGCCCACAAGGGCTACACCTTCGTCCAGGGCGACATCTGCGACACGGACGCCGTCGACCAGGTCATGCCTGGACACGACGTGGTGGTGCACTTCGCCGCCGAGTCCCACGTGGACCGTTCGATCGCCGGCGCGGGCCCGTTCGTGCTGACCAACGTCGTCGGCACCCAGGTGCTGCTCGACGCGGCCCGCAAGCACGGCGTCGGCCGCTTCGTGCACATCTCCACCGACGAGGTGTACGGCTCGATCAACGAGGGCTCCTGGACCGAGACCTGGCCGCTGGAGCCGAACTCCCCGTACTCGGCCTCCAAGGCCTCCTCCGACCTGCTGGCGCTGGCCTACCACCGCACCCACGGCATGGACGTCGTGGTGACCCGCTGCTCCAACAACTACGGGCACTACCAGTTCCCGGAGAAGGTCATCCCGCTGTTCACCACCAACCTGATCGACGGCAAGAAGGTGCCGCTGTACGGCGACGGTGGCAACGTCCGCGACTGGCTGCACGTCTCGGACCACTGCCGGGGCATCGAGCTGGTCATGCGCGGCGGCCGCGCCGGCGAGGTCTACAACATCGGCGGCGGCACCGAGGCGACCAACAAGGAGCTGACCGGCCTGCTGCTGGAGGCCGCCGGCGCCGGCTGGGACATGGTCGAGCACGTCGCGGACCGCAAGGGCCACGACCTCCGCTACTCGATCGACATCAGCAAGATCCGCGAGGAGCTCGGCTACGAGCCGCAGGTCCGCTTCGAGGACGGCCTCGCCGCGACCATCGCCTGGTACCGCGAGAACCGCGCCTGGTGGGAGCCGCTGAAGCAGAAGGCGGCCCTGGCCAAGTGACCGCGAACGCCGCCGCGCCCGTGCGCTGGCTGGTCACCGGCGCGGCCGGGATGCTCGGGCAGGACCTGCTGTCGGTGCTGGGCGCCGACGGGACCGCCGAGATCACCGCGCTGCGCCGGGCGGACCTCGACATCACCGACGCGGCGGCCGTCCTGGCCGCCGTCGAGGGCCACGACATCGTGGTCAACTGCGCCGCGTGGACGAACGTCGACGGTGCGGAGACCGAGGAGGCAGCCGCCACCGCCGTCAACGGCACCGGCGTGCGCCACCTGGCCGCGGCCTGCGCCAGGACCGGCGCGCGGCTGCTGCACGTCTCCACCGACTACGTCCTGCCGGGCGACGCCACCGAGCCCTGCCCGGAGGACGCCCCGACCGCTCCGGTGAACGCGTACGGCCGCAGCAAGCTGGTGGGGGAGCAGGCGGTCGCCGAACTGCTCCCCGAGCACGGCTACATCGTGCGCACCGCCTGGCTGTACGGCGAGCACGGCCCGAACTTCGTGGCCACCATGCTCAAGCTCGCCGCCCAGCGGGACACCCTGGACGTGGTGGACGACCAGCACGGCCAGCCGACCTGGTCGTACGCGCTGGCCGGCCGCCTGGTCGAGCTCGGCCGGGCCGCGCTCGCCGGGCAGGCCCCGGCCGGGGTCTACCACGGCACCGCGAGCGGCCGCACCACCTGGTGCGGACTGGCCGGCGAGACCTACGCGCTGAGCGGGCTGGACCCGGAGCGGATCCGCCCGACCACGTCGGAGGCCTTCGTCCGTCCGGCCGCCCGCCCGGCCTTCAGCGTGCTGGCCCACGACCGCTGGGCCGCCGCCGGACTGGCGCCGCTGCCCGAGTGGCGGGCCATGCTGGCCGAGGCGCTGGCCCGGCCCGTCTTCGCCGAACTGGCCGCAACGGCCCGGACCACCGAGAGCGACAGACCTCAGTGAAGAACGCACTGACGAAGGTGGCTGCCGCGCTACCGCCGGGAACCCTGGCGGTGGCCGGCGGCACCGTCGTCCTGGGTGCCGCCTCCTACATCCACCTCGGGGTGGCGGGCCACAGCCTGTCCGTCGACGACATGGCGAACGTCTCGCTGCTGTGGACGATCGTGATGTCCGTCGGCATCGGCGTCTTCTTCCCGATCGAGCAGGAGCTCACCCGGATCGTCGCGGCGCGCGCGGCGCTCGGCCACGGTGCCGCGCCGGTCCTGCGCCGGGCGGCCCTGCTCACCGGCGGGATCCTCGGGGCGACCCTGATCGTCCTCGGCGCCGCCTCCGGCCCGATCGCCCGGTCGATGTTCCACGGCGACCGCTCGCTGGTGCTGGCGCTCGGCGGGGCCTTCACCGGCATGGCCGTCTGCTACCTCACCCGTGGCGTGCTGGCCGGCCTCGGCCGCTTCGGCGCGTACGGCACCCAGCTGGGCCTGGACGGCGGCCTGCGGATCGGCCTGGCCTTCGCCTGCGGCGTGGCCGGGGTGCACTCGGCGCTCGCGTTCAGCCTGATCCTGGCCGTCGCGCCGATCCTCGCCACGATCCTCACGCTGCCGCCGCTGCTGCGCGCGGTGAAGCCCGGCGAGCAGGTCGGCTGGTCCGAACTCTGCTCCGGGCTGGGCCTGCTGATCTGCTCGACGCTGCTCTCGCAGGTCGTGGTGAACGCGGCCGTGGTGAGCACCAAGCTGCTCGCGCCCTCGGACTCCGCGCTGATCGCCGCTCTGCTCAACGCGCTGGTGCTGGCCCGGGTGCCGCTGTTCGTCTTCGGTTCGCTCCAGGCCTCGCTGCTGAACGGCCTCTCCGCCGCGATCGCGGTCGGGGACCGGGCGGCCTTCACCGGGATGCTCAAGAAGATCGGCGTCGTGGTGGGCGCGCTCGGCGTGCTCGGCGGGATCCCGGCGGTCGCCCTCGGCCCGTGGCTGATCCAGGTGCTGTTCGGCGCCAAGCCGGTGCTCGGCTGCCTCGACTTCTTCTGGTTGTCCGCCGGAACCGTGGCGTACATGTTCGCGATGGTGCTCGGCCAGGCGCTGATGGTATTCAAGCGGCACAACCTTCAGCTGCTCTGCTGGGCGCTCGGCACCGCGGTCCTCGCCGGGGTGACCTTCCTGCCGGGCGAGGTGTCCACCCGCGTGATCCTTGCGTACACGGCGGGTTCCGTGGCCACCGTCCTCGGTATGCTGGCGGTGCTGAGGCAGAGTTTCGCCCGTTCGGCGACGAATTCCGCCGGCCTCGTCCAGCAGCCGGGGGACCCGAACGCCGCGGTGCTGAGCAGCCGGACGGCCGGTGAATGACCGTGTCCGCCCCTCATCTTCAGATCGCCGCGCAGCAGCGCGGGCCAGACCCCATTCATGGAGCCTCCGTGTCCCAGTACGACGATGTTTGGCTGGTGATCCCGGCCTACAACGAGGGCCAGGTGATCGCCGACGTTGTGGAGGGGGCGCGAAAGACGTTCCCGAACATCGTGGTGGTCGATGACGGCAGCGGCGACGACTCGGCCAAGCACATCATGGAGACGGGCGCGCACCTGGTGCGCCACCCGGTCAACCTCGGTCAGGGTGCCGCCCTCCAGACCGGCCTGGCCTACGCCCTGGCCCAGCCGGGCGCCAAGTACTTCGCCACCTTCGACGCGGACGGTCAGCACCAGACCGCCGACGTCGAGAAGATGGTCGCCCTGCTGCGGGAGGGCGACACGGACGTGGTCCTCGGCTCGCGCTTCATCGAGCAGAACGGGCAGGTGCCGTGGATCAAGCGGGTCGTCCTGCGCACCGCGGCGACCGTCAGCCCGACCGCTCGCAAGCTCAAGCTGACCGACTCCCACAACGGCCTGCGGGTGCTGAACCGCGAGGCCGCCGGCCGGCTGCGGATCACCATGAACGGCATGGCACACGCGTCGGAGATCGTCAGCTTCCTCGCCGGCTCGGACCTCCGGGTCGCCGAGCTCCCGGTGGACATCCTGTACACCGACTACTCACGCGCCAAGGGTCAGTCCCTGATCAACGGCGTCAACATCATCTTCGACATCTCGCTGCGGGAGCGTAGCCGCCGATGAAATTCTTCTGGATCCAGCTGGTTCTCATTCTCGGCTCGGTCACTCTCGCCTTCATGTTCATCCGGCGTTGGGACCGTGCCAACACCCGCGCCTGGAAGCGCATCGCGTTCTCGGTCTTCGTGATCGTGAACATCTACGCGGTGCTGCGTCCCACCGACGTGACCTGGCTGGCCCACCAGCTCGGCGTCGGCCGCGGCACCGACCTGGTGCTGTACGTGATGGTGCTGGGCATGGGCTTCCTGACCCTGAACACCTTCCTGCGCTTCCGCTCTCTGGAGAAGAAGCTCACCGATCTGGCGCGCACCGTGGCGATCAACGAGGGCGCCCGCCTGAACGAGGAGCGCTTCGACCTGGACCTGCCGGTCTCGGCGCCGGTCGACCGCAGCAAGGTCTGATCCCGTGGCGACCTTCGAGTTCATGCTGCCGTACTACGGCGACGTGGCGCTGATGCAGGCCGCCGTGCGGAGCATCCTCGCGCAGACCGACCCGGACTTCCGGCTGACGGTCATCGACGACGGCAAGGAGCCGGACGTCCCGGGCTGGTTCGCCACGCTCGGCGACGACCGGGTGGGCTACCTGCGCAACGAGCAGAACCTCGGCATCACCAAGAACTTCCAGAAGTGCGTGGAGCTGTCCAAGGCCGACCACGTGGTCATCATGGGCTGCGACGACCTGCTGCACCCGCACTACCTGGAGACCGTCCGGTCGATCCTCAAGGCCAACCCGGACCTGGGCATGGTGCAGCCGGGCGTCGAGGTCATCGACGGCAACGGCGAGGTCAGCCGTTCCGGCCTGGCGGACAACGTCAAGGAGAAGATCTACGCGCCGACCGTCAAGGGCCGGCGGCTGATGGGCGGCGAGGAGCTGGCCGCGAGCGTGCTGCGCGGCAACTGGCTCTACTTCCCGTCGATCTGCTGGCGGGGCGAGGCGCTGCGCGCGGTCAACTTCCGTGACGAGTACTCGGTGATCCAGGACCTGGCCCTGGTCGTCGACCTGCTGGAGCGCGGCGAGCAGATGATGGTGGACAACACCACCGTCGTCTTCCAGTACCGCCGGCACGCCGTCAGCGAGTCCTCGGTGCAGGCCTTCTCCGGCACCCGGTTCACCGAGGCGGAGCGGTACTTCAACGCGGTGGCCGAGCGGATGGACGCCCGCGGCTGGCCGAAGGCCGCCCGTGCGGCCCGGTTCCGCAGCGCCTCCCGGCTGCACGCGCTGACCATGCTGCCGGGCGCGCTGAAGCGCGGCCAGCGGGACGGCGCCAAGGTCCTGGTCCGCCACGCGCTGACCGGCGGAGAGCGGCACTGACCGCTCGTAGGTCCTGATACGGCACTGGGCCGGTAGTCCGAACTCGGACTACCGGCCCAGTGCCGTTCGCGGGCGCCTCGCCACGGGTTACCAGGGCGCGCCCGAGGGACCGAGCGGGTCGGGCTGCCGCGGCGGGTACGGGTTGACCTTCGGGCACGCGAGCTTCCCGGTGTCGGGCACCGGCTCCAGCAGGTTGCTGATGTCCGTCGGCTGGTCGCACCGGCCGTTGGGCGCGTAGCGCGAGCAGTGCCCCTTGGTGTCGGCGGTGCTCTGCGCGATCCAGGCCAGCGCGCCCGGGCCCCAGTGCGGGTCGGGCATGTACTTGCTGGCGGTGGCGGAGCCGGCCATGCCGAAGAGCAGGCCCAGCGAGCAGATGGCGCCGATGGCCACACCGCGCGGGTTGAGGCGCAGCGGGACCCGGCGTCCGGTCTCCGCGGCCGTCTCGGCGGTGGGAGCCGCCGGGGCGCCCTGGCGGCGGCGGACGATCAGGTAGCACGCCAGCCCGACGAGGACCAGCAGGCAGTAGAGCAACTGTGCGCTGGTGCGCGGGTAGAGCATGACGGCCTGGTCGCGCTCCATGTGGGAGGCGTACCAGTAGCGCATCAGCAGGGCGCTCGCCGTGCACGCGGCGGCGGTCAGCACGGTGGCCCGGCCGATCCCGAGGGCCAGCGCCACGCCCAGGCCGACCAGCAGGAGGATCGTGAAGAGGCCGACCCCGCCGATCTCGCCGGGGACCGGCCAGGTGCTCTGGCCGTCGGTGCCGGGGAGGTCGTCGCGCCACATCGCGAAGTAGGTGGGCTCGGTGTAGGTGTCGAAGTAGCAGTAGCGGTCGACGGTGCTGCCGGCGGACCCGAGCAGCCGGACCAGGTAGAGGCCGGCGACGACCAGGAAGACCCCGGCGGCGGCGCCGATCGCGCACAGGGCGTTGAGCAGACCGGGGGTACCGCCGCTGCGGCGGGCGCGCAGCAGCAGCACCAGGGTGAGCACCACCACTCCGGCTGCGGACCACACGAACCAGCCGGAGTAGAGGAGGAACAGCAGCCCGATCCCGAGGCCGAGCACGGCGCCGCGGACGGCGGCGGTGCGGCGCGGGAGGTCCGGGGCGCGCTGGAGGAGCTGCATCAGCTTCGCCACCACGGGGAGGAAGGCGACGAGCACGAAGGTGGTGTACGGCTTGTACGGCTGCGCCATCGGCAGGGCGGCGGTGACGCCGATCCCGAGCGCCCAGAGCGGGGGCAGCAGCAGGCGCCAGGACAGGTAGGCGAGCGGGCCCAGCAGCGCGGTGAACGCCAGGTCGGCGAGCTTGAGCGCGTAGCCCACCTGGCCGTGGGTGAGGTGCTCGGCGATGAAGGCGACGATGTGCGGGAACAGCGGCGGGTAGGCGCCGTCGAGGGACTTGCCGTCCATCAGGGCGCCGACCCAGGCCTGGAGGCTGCCGGAGTCGCCGTGCTGGGCGTACAGCGGCCAGTTGGTGTCGCGCAGCGCGAGCGAGATGCCGGCGGCCAGGACGCCGGAGGACAGGCCCGCGACCGCGGCGGCGGCGAACCGCACCGGGAGGTCCGCCCAGCGGCGCATCGCCGGCACCAGGACCAGGACGACGAGGCCGACGAGCAGCAGGAGCCGGAGCTGGAGCGCGGCGAGGCCGCTGACCTGGCCGATCCTCGACATGGGGTTCAGGTGGACGGTCCATGCCAGACCGGTCATGAACAGCGCCGCCGTGGCCGCGGGCAGGATCTCCGCGGCCCAGAGGACAGCGGGGAGGCGAAGAGCGGCTGCCCGTCTCCTCTGGCTGGGCGGTATGCCCTGATGCCTGCCCGAGGCGGGGGCGGGCTGGACGCTCGTCGTCACTGTTCGGTCCTTCTGCTTCCCGCAGCACGTGGACGCGGGGGCGGTGTGTGGTTTCGGTGGCCGGACACCGCGATTCTGCCAGCACCTCGGTCGGGGGATCAGCGCGGGCTGAACCACCGTTCCCGGGCGGGTCGTTGTCGTCCAGGGGCGAGGAGTGCGTTGGCTCCGGCCGATCACCGCGTGGCACACTGCCGATGCGCTTCGACGCGTGGTGGCAGGACCCGTGGCGCACCGTCCGGAACCGGCCATGACGAGATCGTCAACTCATACAAGTAGGGAAGTGTCTCGGTGCAGCCGCTGATCGACTCTGCCCACACGTCCGACGGGCCTCGCCGGGGTGAGGGCGGCGACGGGAGCGCGTCCGGCACCCCGGCCCCGGTCGTGCCGGTCCGGCTGCGGGCGCTCGCCGCCCACCGCTGGTTCTGGCCGGCGGCCCTGCTGCTCGGGTACGGCGCGCAGGTGGCGTTCCGCCTGGTGCTGTCGATCCACAACTACTTCCCGTCGGTGCACGCCGACGAGGACTCGTACCTGGTGATAGCGCGGGTGCTGGCCGGCCGGCCGACCACCGAGATGCCGGTCGGCGTGGTGATCCCGGGCGGTTACCCGCTGCTGATCTCGCCGGCGCTGCGGATCGCCGACAACCCGGCCACCGCGTACCACCTGGTGATGGGCATCAACGCGGTGCTCAACGCGCTGGTGTTCCCGCTGGCCGTGGTGGCCGCGCGCCGGCTGGGCCTGTCCCGGCCGCAGGCGTACCTGGTGGGCACCGCCGTGGCGCTGGTGCCGCCGGTGGTCTTCTACTCCCAGTTCGTCATGTCGGACACCGTGCTGCCGGTGCTCCTGCTGGCCTGGGTGCTCGCGATGCACGGCTGGCTCTCGCCCGGCACGGCGCGCCGCCGCGCGCTGTACGCGGCGGGGATGGGCCTGGCGGCCGGCTACACGATGGCCACCCACGACCGGGGCGGCGTGGTCGTGGCGCTGACGGCGCTGGTGCTGGTCGTGGTGCTGGTCCTCGGCTGGGCGCCGCGGCTCGCCTCGCTGGCCGGCGTCGGCGCGCTCGGGGTGTCGTACCTGGGCGCCAAGCTGCTGGCCGGCTTCGTCGAGAGCCAGTTCAAGGACGTGCCGCCGAGCGACGTCGGCAACAAGGTCTTCGAGAACCTTGAGGACAGCACGTACATCGGCACGATCGTCGCCCGCACGTTCGGGCAGCTGTGGTACTTCATGACCTCCACGTACGGCTTCGGGGCGATCGCCCTCGTGCTGTGCGTGGTGGTGGTGTTCCGGCGCCGGTACTCGGTGGCCGAGCGGGTGGTGGCCTTCACCATGGTGGCCATGCTGTTCGGCACCGCGCTGGCCTCGGCGGCCGGCCTGGCGGACAACGACCGGACCGACAACTGGGTGTACGCCCGGTACTGCGCGGTGCTGGTGCCGCTCTTCCTGGTGGTCGGCCTGACCGCGCTGTTCCGGGCCGGGGTCCGTGCGCTGCTGTGGATGGCGCTGGTCGGCACGGTGGTGATCGGTGTCATCCAGGTGTCGGTCGGCGCGTACGCGGGTGCCGCGCTCAAGCTCTGGGTCAGCCCGTGGACGGTGCCGGACGCGATGTTCCTGGCCTCGACCTGGGACGGCCTGCACATGATCCGGACGAGCTTCGGCGCGCTGGCGGTGCTGGCCGCCTGCCTGCTGCTGCGGGTGGCCGGTGGGCGCCGGGTGGTCGCCGCGGTGGTGGCCTGCCTGACGCTGTTCGCGGCCTACGCGACGATCGCCATCACCGACAACGTCTCCGAGCCGCACGCCAAGTTCCGCAAGTACCAGGCGGTCGGCGTGGCCAAGGAGGCGGGCCTGCGCAAGGGCGACAACGTGGTCCTGGACTGGGACCTCGACTGGGACACCCGGATGGCGATGGCCTACGAGGTCTACTGGGGCCGGGTCTGGACGGACAACGTCAAGGGCGGCAACGCCCCGCCGGAGAAGGCCACCGCGTTCCTGGCGGCCACCGGCAAGGACGCCCCGCCGGAGGCCAGCTGGCCGAATCCGAAGCCCGGCTGGCACGTCGCGACGTACAACAAGGACCGCGGCTGGGTGCTCTGGCGCAAGGACTGACCAGGGCGTTCACCCCATCGGGGCCGGTGAGGAGCGCCTCACCGGCCCCGATTGGCATCCGGGCTGCTCCATGTGGCAGTATGTCCAAGTTGCTCGGTTGAGTGCCGATGCTGCGCGCCTCCCGCCGGGAGGACTGGAAGCGAGTCCCATGTACTCGTCGTTCCCGTGATGGCCGTCAAGCGTGAGTTCTACGCCACGGCAGCTGCGGGGCGAAAGTACGGGAATCTTCCGGGAAGCGTGAGCGGGGCCTCGACCCGGTGCCCCCAACCCCGAAAGTTCTAAACCGACGAAGTGATTCGTTGGTTTTTTGCAAGCGCGAGTGCGACACGCCCGAGCGCGGGGGTCGGAGGGTTGTCGTGCAGTGACTAAGGACAAAGGACTACTGAGTAGCCATGGCGGGACAGAAGATCCGCATCCGGCTCAAGGCCTACGACCACGAGGTCATCGACTCTTCGGCGAAGAAGATCGTCGAGACGGTGATCCGTACTGGTGCGCAGGTCGCGGGCCCGGTGCCGCTGCCCACTGAGAAGAACGTGTACTGCGTCATCCGCTCGCCGCACAAGTACAAGGACTCGCGCGAGCACTTCGAGATGCGTACTCACAAGCGTCTGATCGACATCCTCGACCCCACGCCGAAGACGGTTGACTCGCTCATGCGTCTCGACCTGCCGGCCGGCGTCGACATCGAGATCAAGCTCTGAGAGGCGCACCGAAGATGGCTAAGCAGATTAAGGGCATCCTGGGCGAGAAGCTCGGCATGACCCAGGTCTGGGACGAGAACAACCGGGTCGTCCCGGTGACCGTCGTCAAGGCTGGGCCCAATGTCGTGACCCAGGTCCACACCGCCGACAGCCCGGCCGGCTACGACGCCGTCCAGATCGGCTTCGGCGAGATCGACCCCCGCAAGGTGAACAAGCCCCTCGCGGGTCACTTCGCCAAGGCCGGTGTCACCCCGCGCCGCCACCTGGTCGAGCTGCGTACCTCGGACGCGTCCGAGTACACCCTGGGCCAGGAGATCACCGCCGAGCTGTTCGAGGCGGGTGTCAAGGTCGACGTGACCGGCACCTCCAAGGGCAAGGGCTTCGCCGGTGTCATGAAGCGCCACAACTTCCGGGGCCTCGGCGCCGGTCACGGCGTGCAGCGCAAGCACCGTTCGCCCGGTTCCATCGGTGGCTGCGCCACCCCGGGCCGCGTGTTCAAGGGCCTGAAGATGGCCGGCCGGATGGGTCACGAGCGTGTGACCACCCAGAACCTGACCGTGCACGCGGTTGACGCGGAGAAGGGTCTGCTCCTGATCAAGGGTGCGATCCCGGGCCCGAACGGCGGCCTCGTCCTCGTCCGCACCGCGGCGAAGGGGCTGTGAAGGATATGAGCACCATTGACATCCTGTCGCCCTCGGGTGACAAGACCGGCAGCCTCGAGCTGCCGGCCGAGATCTTCGACGCGAAGGTCAGCGTTCCGCTGATGCACCAGGTCGTCGTGGCGCAGCTCGCTGCGGCCCGTCAGGGCACCCACAAGACCAAGACTCGTGGCGAGGTCCGCGGCGGCGGCAAGAAGCCGTACCGCCAGAAGGGCACCGGCCGCGCCCGTCAGGGCTCGACCCGTGCGCCGCAGTTCGCCGGCGGTGGCGTCGTGCACGGTCCCGTGCCGCGCGACTACTCGCAGCGGACCCCGAAGAAGATGATCGCCGCCGCTCTGCGCGGTGCGCTCACCGACCGGGCCCGCCACAACCGCATCCACGTCGTCACCGACGTGGTCGCGGCCGAGGTGCCGTCGACCAAGGCCGCCAAGGGCCTGTTCGGCAAGATCACCGAGCGCAAGAACGTCCTCCTGGTCGTCGAGCGCGAGGACGAGCTGGGCCTGAAGTCCGCTCGTAACCTGCCGCACGTGCACATCCTGGACGCCGGTCAGCTGAACACCTACGACGTGCTCGTCTCCGACGATGTGGTCTTCACCCAGGCCGCCTTCGAGCGTTTCGTGGCCGGTCCGGCCGCGTCCGCCAAGGCCGTTGCCGCTGAGGGCGAGCTCGAAGGGAGCGCCGCCTGATGAGCGACGTTACGAGCAAGACGTTCACGGACCCCCGTGACGTCCTGGTGAAGCCGGTCATCTCCGAGAAGAGCTACAGCCTTCTCGACGAGAACAAGTACACGTTCATCGTGTCGCCGGGCGCCAACAAGACCCAGATCAAGCAGGCCGTCGAGGCGGTCTTCTCGGTCAAGGTCGAGGCTGTCAACACGATCAACCGTCAGGGCAAGCGCAAGCGCTCCAAGACGGGCTTTGGCAAGCGCAAGGACACCAAGCGCGCCATCGTGACGCTGGCCGAGGGCAACCGCATCGACATCTTCGGTGGTCCGGTCTCCTAACGGAGATCGTGATCGTCGATAAGGACGAGGACGAGAGAGCCAAATGGGCATCCGCAAGTACAAGCCGACTACGCCGGGCCGTCGTGGCTCCAGCGTGGCCGACTTCGTAGAGATCACGCGGTCCACGCCGGAGAAGTCGCTGGTTCGCCCCCTGCACAGCAAGGGCGGCCGTAACAACGCCGGTCGGATCACCGTTCGCCACCAGGGTGGCGGTCACAAGCGCGCCTACCGCGTGATCGACTTCCGTCGTCACGACAAGGACGGCGTGCCGGCCAAGGTCGCGCACATCGAGTACGACCCGAACCGCACCGCGCGCATCGCGCTCCTGCACTACGCGGACGGCGAGAAGCGCTACATCATCGCGCCGCGCGGCATCGCGCAGGGTGACCGGATCGAGAACGGCGCTGGCGCCGACATCAAGCCGGGCAACAACCTGCCGCTGCGCAACATCCCGGTCGGTACCACCATCCACGCGGTGGAGCTGCGTCCCGGTGGCGGTGCCAAGCTGGCCCGCTCCGCCGGCTCCGGCATCCAGCTGCTGGCGCGTGAGGGCAAGATGGCGCACCTGCGCATGCCCTCCGGCGAGATCCGCCTGGTGGACGCGCGCTGCCGCGCGACCGTCGGCGAGGTCGGCAACGCCGAGCAGTCGAACATCAACTGGGGCAAGGCCGGCCGTATGCGCTGGAAGGGCGTTCGCCCGACCGTGCGTGGTGTGGCCATGAACCCGATCGACCACCCGCACGGTGGTGGTGAGGGTAAGACCTCCGGTGGTCGCCACCCGGTCTCGCCGTGGGGCCAGAAGGAGGGTCGTACCCGTCGCCCGAAGAAGGCGTCGGACGCTCTCATCGTGCGCCGCCGCAAGACCAACAAGAAGCGCTAGGAGCAGGTCAGATGCCGCGCAGTCTCAAGAAGGGCCCCTTCATCGACGGCCACCTTCTCAAGAAGGTGGACGCGCAGAACGAGGCGGGTACCCAGAACGTCATCAAGACCTGGTCCCGTCGCTCCGTGATCTTCCCGGCCATGCTCGGCCACACGATCGCGGTTCACGATGGTCGCAAGCACGTCCCGGTGTTCGTCACCGAGTCGATGGTCGGCCACAAGCTGGGCGAGTTCGCTCCGACCCGCACCTTCCGCGGCCACGTCAAGGACGACCGCAAGTCGAAGCGTCGCTAGTCGCCTGAGCTTCACCGCCAGAACGACTCAATGACTTACTCCATTAAGGGGACAACCATGGAAGCCAGGGCCCAGGCGCGGTACATCCGCGTCACGCCCATGAAGGCCCGCCGCGTGGTGGACCTCATCCGTGGCCTGCCGGCCACGGAGGCCCAGGCCGTCCTGCGTTTCGCTCCGCAGGCCGCCACCGTGCCGGTCGGCAAGGTGCTCGACAGCGCCATTGCCAACGCCGCGCACAACTACAACCACTCCAACGTGGACGACCTCGTCATCAGCGAGGCGTACGTTGACGAGGGTCCGACCCTGAAGCGGTTCCGCCCGCGTGCCCAGGGCCGCGCCTACCGGATCCGCAAGCGGACCAGCCACATCACCGTGGTCGTCAGCAGCAAGGAAGGGACCCGGTAATGGGCCAGAAGGTTAACCCGCACGGGTTCCGCCTCGGCATCAGCACGGACTTCAAGTCCCGCTGGTACGCCGACAAGCTGTACAAGGACTACGTCAAGGAAGACGTTGCCATTCGTCGCATGATGACGAAGGGCATGGAGCGCGCCGGCATCTCGAAGGTTGAGATCGAGCGCACCCGCGACCGCGTCCGCGTCGACATCCACACCGCCCGCCCCGGCATCGTCATCGGTCGCCGTGGCACCGAGGCCGACCGCATCCGCGGCGACCTCGAGAAGCTGACCGGCAAGCAGGTCCAGCTGAACATCCTCGAGGTCAAGAACCCCGAGCTGGACGCCCAGCTCGTGGCTCAGGGCGTCGCGGAGCAGCTGTCCTCGCGCGTCTCCTTCCGCCGTGCCATGCGCAAGTCGATGCAGGGCACCATGAAGTCCGGCGCCAAGGGCATCAAGGTCCAGTGCTCCGGTCGTCTCGGCGGCGCCGAGATGAGCCGTTCGGAGTTCTACCGCGAGGGTCGCGTGCCGCTGCACACCCTGCGTGCGAACGTCGACTACGGCTTCTTCGAGGCCAAGACCACCTTCGGCCGCATCGGCGTGAAGGTCTGGATCTACAAGGGCGACGTCAAGAACATCGCCGAGGTCCGCGCTGAGAACGCCGCTGCCCGCTCGGGCAACCGCCCGGCCCGTCCCGAGGGTGGTCGTCCCGCCCGCGGTGGCGACCGCCGTGGTGGCGAGCGCGGTGGCCGTGGCCGTCGCCCCGCCGCTGCCGAGGCCCCCGCGGCCGCGGCCGCCGAGGCTCCGGCTGCCGAGAACACCGGAACGGAGGCCTGACCCCAATGCTGATCCCCCGTCGGGTCAAGCACCGCAAGCAGCACCACCCCAAGCGCCGTGGCGCTGCCAAGGGTGGCACCGAGCTCGCGTTCGGCGAGTACGGCATCCAGGCCGTCACCCCGGCCTACGTGACGAACCGGCAGATCGAGTCCGCTCGTATCGCCGTCACCCGTCACATCAAGCGTGGCGGCAAGGTCTGGATCAACATCTACCCGGACCGTCCGCTCACCAAGAAGCCGGCCGAGACCCGCATGGGTTCCGGTAAGGGTTCGCCCGAGTGGTGGATCGCGAACGTGCACCCGGGTCGGGTCATGTTCGAGCTGTCGTACCCCAACGAGAAGGTGGCTCGTGAGGCGCTGACCCGCGCAGCTCACAAGCTCCCGATGAAGTGCCGGATCATCCGGCGCGAGGCAGGTGAGAGCTGATGTCGGCCGGCACCAAGGCTGCTGACCTCCGCGAGCTGGACAACGAGGGTCTCGTTGCCAAGCTCCGTGAGGCCAAGGAGGAGCTGTTCAACCTCCGCTTCCAGGCGGCGACCGGGCAGCTCGACAACCACGGACGGCTGAAGCTCGTCCGCAAGGACATCGCGCGGATCTACACCCTGATGCGCGAGCGCGAGCTGGGCATCGAGACGGTGGAGAACGCCTGATGACTGAGAACACCAACGAGACGCGCGGTTTCCGCAAGACCCGTGAGGGTCTCGTCGTCAGCGACAAGATGGACAAGACCGTCGTCGTCGCCGTCGAGGACCGCGTCAAGCACGCTCTGTACGGCAAGGTCATCCGCCGTACGAACAAGCTGAAGGCGCACGACGAGGCGAACGCCTGCGGCATCGGCGACCGGGTCCTCCTCGCGGAGACCCGCCCGCTGTCCGCGACGAAGCGCTGGCGCGTCGTCGAGATCCTCGAGAAGGCCAAGTAACGAAGCCGATGTGGTACGGCCGTATGTGCAGCGGGTCCCTGCGGGACGCCGGTGTGAGCAGCGGCCGGCCCGTCAGCTCTCGTTGACGATCAGGAGAAAGCTGTGATCCAGCAGGAGTCGCGACTGCGTGTCGCCGACAACACGGGCGCGAAGGAAATCCTTTGCATCCGCGTTCTCGGTGGCTCCGGTCGTCGCTACGCCGGTATCGGGGACGTCATCGTCGCGACCGTCAAGGACGCGATCCCCGGCGGTTCGGTGAAGAAGGGTGACGTCGTCAAGTGCGTCGTCGTCCGTACCGTGAAGTCGCGTCGTCGTCCGGATGGCTCGTACATCCGCTTCGACGAGAACGCCGCGGTTGTTCTGAAGAACACCGATGGTGACCCCCGTGGCACCCGCATCTTCGGCCCGGTGGGCCGCGAGCTGCGTGACAAGAAGTTCATGAAGATCATCTCGCTTGCGCCGGAGGTGCTCTAACTCATGGCGAACAGCATGAAGATCAAGAAGGGTGACCTGGTTCAGGTCATCACCGGCAAGGACCGCGGCAAGCAGGGCAAGGTCATCCAGGCCATGCCCGCCGAGAACAAGGTCCTGGTCGAGGGTGTGAACCGGGTCAAGAAGCACACCAAGCCGGGCCCGGGCACTCAGGGTGGCATTGTCACCGTCGAGGCCCCGGTGCACGTCTCCAACGTCCAGCTGGTCGTGGAGAAGGACGGCAAGAAGGTCGTCACCCGCGTTGGCTACCGCTTCGATGACGAGGGCAACAAGATCCGCGTTGCCAAGCGAACCGGTGAGGACATCTGATGTCTGAGACGACTGTTGAGAAGGTGACCCCCCGTCTCAAGGAGCGTTACAACTCCGAGATCAAGGGTCAGCTGCAGGAGCAGTTCTCGTACGAGAACGTCATGCTGACGCCCGGCCTGGTCAAGGTCGTCGTCAACATGGGTGTCGGCGAGGCCGCCCGTGACAGCAAGCTGATCGAGGGCGCGATCCGCGACCTGACCGCGATCACCGGTCAGAAGCCGGCCGTGACCAAGGCTCGCAAGTCCATCGCGCAGTTCAAGCTGCGCGAGGGCCAGCCGATCGGCACGCACGTCACCCTCCGCGGTGACCGCATGTGGGAGTTCCTGGACCGTCTGGTTTCGCTGGCCCTGCCGCGAATCCGTGACTTCCGCGGCCTCTCCCCGAAGCAGTTCGACGGCCGTGGCAACTACACCTTCGGTCTGACCGAGCAGGTTATGTTCCACGAGATCGACCAGGACAAGGTCGACCGTCAGCGCGGTATGGACATCACCGTCGTGACCACCGCTCAGACCGACGACGAGGGCCGGGCGCTCCTGCGCGCTCTGGGCTTCCCGTTCAAGGAGGCGTGAGCCAATGGCGAAGAAGTCCCTCATCGCGAAGGCCGAGCGGAAGCCGAAGTTCGGCGTCCGGGCCTACACCCGGTGCCAGCGCTGCGGCCGTCCGCACTCGGTGTACCGCAAGTTCGGCCTGTGCCGTGTCTGCCTCCGTGAGATGGCGCACCGCGGCGAGCTGCCGGGCGTGACCAAGAGCTCCTGGTAATCAGGGCGCTTTAGGCACACAGCGAAGCAGAGGTGCCCGATCCCACACCGGCCCGTTTTGGGCCTGCCGTACGGATTCCCGTAAGGTAGTGGGGTCGGGCCCCCTGCCACGGCTTCCCCATGGACGTCCGTG
>NZ_JBIVVI010000028.1:0-18237 GCF_044757675.1 Kitasatospora sp. NPDC091257 | reverse complement strand
CTGGTGATCGGCGCCGACGGGCTGCACTCCACCGTCCGCCGGCTCGCCTTCGGCCCCGAACGGCGCTACGCCCGCCACCCCTGCGAGTGAGCCTCTATAACACGTCAACATGACGCCTGGAAATTTGCTCAGGTCGACGCATAGTTGATATAGGAACACGCCCCTGACCTGCCGCTTCACAAGTAAATGCGACTGCTTGTGATCATTTGACTGCTTTGCGTCGACAAATCTGGGCATGTTCATATTCGACCCCATTCGAAGGGTGTCGTAGATCACAAAGGTGACCGTGAACTGCGTGTCGCAGATCACAAGCCGACGGGCATAGGATGCGCTCGTTCCAGGCTTTGTGAACTGCCTCACATGAGGTGGATCTCGGGAACTGGAACGCGGGTTCACCTCTGTGTGACCCGCCGGTTCCGATCTGCAGTCAAGGACGACTGGACGGAGGGAGCGGGGGCTATGAATGCCTACGCGCCGATCCTCGTACTCGGTGCCATCGCGGCGGCGTTCGCGGTCGGCTCCGTCGTGATGGCCTCACTCACCGGCCCCAAGCGCTACAACCGGGCCAAGTTGGAGGCGTACGAGTGCGGCATCGAGCCGACCCCGCAGCCCGTGGGCGGCGGTCGGTTCCCGATCAAGTACTACCTGACGGCGATGCTCTTCATCGTCTTCGACATCGAGATCGTCTTCCTCTACCCCTGGGCGGTGACCTTCGACGCCCTGGGGATCTTCGGGCTGGTCGAGATGCTCCTGTTCATCGCCACCGTCTTCGTCGCGTACGCCTACGTGTGGCGGCGCGGCGGCCTGGAGTGGGACTGAGCGCGGGGTGGTCCGAGCGCGGGGTGGCGACCCCACCCGTCCGCCGGCTGCGCGCCCGCTTGTGAACGAGCGGACAAGCCAGAACCGGCCCACGTATCAGCGGACTCGAGGGCATTGAGAGGGATCTGATGGGAATCGAGGAGAAGCTGCCGAGCGGCTTTCTGCTCACGACGGTGGAGACGGCCGCCGGCTGGGTGCGCAAGGCGTCACTCTTCCCGGCCACCTTCGGTCTGGCCTGCTGCGCGATCGAGATGATGACCACCGGGGCGGGCC
Organism: Kitasatospora sp. NPDC091257; assembly: GCF_044757675.1. Taxonomy (NCBI): domain Bacteria; kingdom Bacillati; phylum Actinomycetota; class Actinomycetes; order Kitasatosporales; family Streptomycetaceae; genus Kitasatospora; species Kitasatospora sp. NPDC091257. Next base: position 17,145 of record NZ_JBIVVI010000028.1, on the reverse strand, counting down.
GTTACGACCTGGCCCGGTTCGGCATGGAGGTCTTCCGGGGCTCCCCCCGGCAGGCCGATCTGATGATCGTGGCGGGGCGGGTGAGTCAGAAGATGGCCCCGGTGCTGCGCCAGGTGTACGACCAGATGCCCAACCCCAAGTGGGTCATCTCGATGGGCGTCTGCGCCTCGTCCGGCGGGATGTTCAACAACTACGCGATCGTCCAGGGCGTCGACCACATCGTGCCGGTGGACATCTACCTGCCCGGCTGTCCGCCCCGTCCGGAGATGCTGATGGACGCCATCCTGAAGCTGCACGACAAGATCCAGCACGAGCCGCTGGGCGTGAACAGGCGCCGGGCCGAGGAACTCGGTGAGGCGCTCGCCCTGAAGGCCACCCCGATCAGCGAGATGCGGGGGCAGCTGCGATGAACGACCAGGTACCCGAGACCCGCCGCGAGCAGCCGGTCCGCGAGATCCCGGTCGAGGTGGTCGGCCGCCGCCAGGGCATGTTCGGTGCCACGGGCAGCGGCGACACCTCCGGCTTCGGCGGTCTGGCCGACCCGATCGTGCTGCCCGGTCCGAGCGAACGCCCGTACGGCGGCTGGTTCGACGAGGTCGCCGACGAGCTGGAGGGCGCCCTGGAGGAGCAGGGCCTGGACCCGGTCGAGGTGATCGAGAGGACCGTGGTCGACCGCGGCGAGCTCACCTTCCACATCGACCGCGACCACCTGCTGGGGACCGCCCGCATCCTCCGCGACGACCCGGCGCTGCGCTTCGAACTGTGCCTGGGCGTGAGCGGCGTGCACTACCCCGGCGACAAGGGCCGCGAGCTGCACGCGGTCTACCACCTGCGCTCGATCACCCACGGCCGGCTGATCCGGCTGGAGGTCACCGCACCCGACGCCGACCCGCGCATCCCCTCCGTGGTGAGCGTCTACCCGACCAACGACTGGCACGAGCGCGAGGCCTACGACTTCTTCGGCCTGGTCTTCGAGGGCCACCCTGCGCTCACCCGGATCATGATGCCGGACGACTGGCTGGGCCACCCGCAGCGCAAGGACTACCCGCTCGGCGGCATCCCCGTCGAGTACAAGGGCGCCCAGATCCCGGCTCCCGACCAGCGGAGGTCGTACAGCTGATGAACACCCAGCACTTTGGAGAGACCGAGGAAGCGGACGCCCGCGATACCACCGAGGGCCGGGTCTTCACCGTCACCGGCGGTGACTGGGGCGAGGTGGTCGAGGCGGTCGGCCGGGCCGACGACGAGCGCATCATCGTCAACATGGGCCCCCAGCACCCGTCCACCCACGGCGTGCTGCGGCTGATCCTGGAGATCGACGGCGAGACGGTGAAGGAGGCCCGCTGCGGCATCGGCTACCTCCACACCGGCATCGAGAAGAACATGGAGTTCCGCAACTGGGTCCAGGGCACCACCTTCGTGACCCGTATGGACTACCTGACCCCGCTGTTCAACGAGACCGCCTACTGCCTGGCGGTCGAGAAGCTGCTCGGCATCACCGACGACGTCCCGGACCGCGCCAACGTCATCCGCGTGATGATGATGGAGCTCAACCGGATCGCCTCGCACCTGGTCTGCCTGGCCACCGGCGGCATGGAGATCGGCTCCACCACCCTGATGATCTACGGCTTCCGGGACCGCGAGCTGATCCTGGACGTCTTCGAGCTGGTCACCGGTCTGCGCATGAACCACGCGTACGTGCGCCCCGGCGGCCTCGCCCAGGACCTGCCGCCCGGCGCCGTCGACCAGATCCGCGAGGCGGTCAAGGTCTTCCGCTCCCGGATGCACGAGTACGACAAACTCGCCACCGGCAACCCGGTGTTCAAGGCCCGCCTGGTCGACGTCGGCTTCCTGGACCTGCCCGGCTGCCTGGCCCTCGGCGCCACCGGCCCGATCCTGCGCGCCACCGGCCTGCCGCACGACCTGCGCAAGACCGACCCGTACTGCGGCTACCAGGACTACGACTTCGAGGTCGCGATCGCCGACAGCGCCGACTCCTACGGCCGCTTCCTGATCCGCCTGGAGGAGATGAAGCAGTCGCTGCGGATCGTCGAGCAGTGCCTGGACCGGCTGCGTCCGGGCCCGGTCATGGTGGCCGACAAGAAGATCGCCTGGCCCGCCCAACTGGCCGTCGGCCCGGACGGGCTGGGCAACTCCCTCGACCACATCCGCAAGATCATGGGGACCTCGATGGAGGCCCTGATCCACCACTTCAAGCTGGTCACCGAGGGCTTCCGGGTCCCGGTCGGCCAGGCGTACGTGGCGGTCGAGTCGCCCAAGGGCGAGCTGGGCGTGCACGTGGTCAGCGACGGCGGGACGCGCCCGTACCGGGTCCACTTCCGGGATCCGTCGTTCACCAATCTGCAGACGATGGCGGCGATGTGCGAGGGCGGCCAGGTGGCCGACGTGATCGTCGCGGTGGCCGGGATCGACCCGGTGATGGGAGGCGTGGACCGGTGACCAACGTCGAACTCGGACTGCCGGCACTGCCGGCCGCACCGTACTCCGAGGAGGTGCACGCCAGGCTGGCCGCCGACGCCGCCGAGCTGATCGCCCGCTACCCGCAGCCCCGCTCGGCGCTGCTGCCGCTGCTGCACCTGGTGCAGGCCGAGGAGGGCTTCGTCAGCCCGACCGGGATGCGCTTCTGCGCCGAGCAGCTGGACCTCACCACCGCCGAGGTCACCGCGGTCGCGACCTTCTACACCATGTACCGGCGCCGCCCGGCCGGGAAGTACCACGTCGGGGTCTGCACCAACACGCTGTGCGCGGTGCTCGGCGGCGACCAGATCTTCGCCGAGCTCCAGGAGCACCTGGGTGTCCGCAACAACGAGACCACCGAGGACGGCGAGGTCTCGATCGAGCACATCGAGTGCAACGCGGCCTGCGACTACGCGCCCGTGGTGATGGTCAACTGGGAGTTCTTCGACAACCAGACCCCGGAGAGCGCCCGGCAGCTGGTCGACGACCTGCGCGCCGGCCGTGAGGTCCGGCCCACCCGCGGTGCCCGGCTGTGCGGCTTCAAGGAGACCGCCCGGATCCTGGCCGGCTTCCCGGACGAGCGCCCGGGCGCCAACGACGAGTCCGGAGCCGGCGGCGCGCCGTCCCTGGCCGGTCTGCGGCTGGCCCGCGGCGAGGCGCTGCCCGGCACCGCCGGCACCAAGGTGGTCTCCCCCCGCCCCGCGTCCCCCCGCCACGAGGGCAGCGGCCCGGCGAACAACGGCCAGGTGAGCAACGGCCCGGCAAGCAACCCCCAGGCGAGCAACAGCCAGACGAACAACGGCCAGGCGGGCAAGGGCCAGGAAGGGAGCGAAGCGTGATGACCTCCGCCGAGCCGGCCGAGAAGCTGCTCACCCCGGTCCTGTCCGACTCCTGGGACGACAGCCGCCCCTGGACGCTCGACACCTACCGCCGCCACCACGGCTACGAGGGCCTCAAGGCGGCCCTCGCCATGCCGCCGGACGACGTGATCGCCCTGGTCAAGGAGGCCGGCCTGCGCGGCCGCGGCGGCGCAGGCTTCCCGACCGGCATGAAGTGGCAGTTCATCCCCCAGAACGACGGCAAGCCGCACTACCTGGTGGTCAACGCGGACGAGTCCGAGCCGGGCACCTGCAAGGACATCCCGCTGCTGTTCGCCAACCCGCACGCGCTGATCGAGGGCATGATCATCGCCTCCTACGCGATCCGCTGCGACCACGCCTTCATCTACCTGCGCGGCGAGGTCGTCCCGGTGCTGCGCCGGCTGCACGCGGCCGTCGCCGAGGCGTACGGGGCCGGGCTGCTGGGCCGGAACATCCTCGGCTCGGGGATCGACCTCGACATCACCGTGCACGCCGGGGCCGGCGCCTACATCTGCGGCGAGGAGACGGCGCTGCTGGACTCGCTGGAGGGCCGCCGCGGCCAGCCGAGGCTGCGGCCCCCGTTCCCGGCGATCGCCGGCCTGTACGCCTGCCCGACGGTGGTCAACAACGTCGAGTCGATCGCCTCGGTGCCGCCGATCCTGTCCCGCGGCAAGGAGTGGTTCAAGGCCCTGGGCACCGAGAAGTCCCCCGGCTTCACGCTCTACTCGCTCTCCGGCCACGTCACCAACCCCGGCCAGTACGAGGCCCCGCTCGGCATCACGCTGCGCCAGCTGCTCGACCTCAGCGGCGGCATCCGCCCTGGGCACCGGCTGAAGTTCTGGACCCCGGGCGGCTCCTCCACCCCGATGTTCACCGACGAGCACCTCGACGTCCCGCTGGACTACGAGGGCGTCGGCGCGGCCGGCTCGATGCTCGGCACCAAGGCGCTCCAGGTCTTCGACGAGACCACCTGCGTGGTGCGGGCCGTCACCCGCTGGACGGAGTTCTACGCCCACGAGTCCTGCGGCAAGTGCACCCCCTGCCGCGAGGGCACCTACTGGCTGGTCCAGCTGCTCCAGCGGATCGAGGCGGGCGAGGGCGTCGACGGGGACCTGGAGAAGCTCCTCGACATCGCCGACAACATCAACGGCAAGTCCTTCTGCGCCCTGGGCGACGGCGCGGCCAGCCCGATCGTCTCCTCGCTCCAGCACTTCCGGGCCGAGTACGAGCAGCACCTGGCCGAGCGCCGCTGCCCGTTCGACCCGGAAGCCTCCACCGTCTGGGCCGACGGCCCCCGCCCCGGCCACCAGTCCGCCACCGAAAGGGAGGTGCACGCGTGACGATCACAGAGCCAACCGCCTCCGAGACCGCGGTCGAACTGGTCACGCTCACCATCGACGGCGTCGAAGTGCGGGTCCCCAAGGGAACGTTGGTGATCCGGGCCGCCGAGACCATCGGCACCCAGATCCCGCGCTTCTGCGACCACCCGCTGCTCGATCCGGCCGGTGCCTGCCGCCAGTGCATCGTCGAGATCGAGGGCCAGCGCAAGCCGGTCGCCTCCTGCACCGTTCCGGTGGCCGAGGGCATGGTGGTGCGCACCCAGCTCAGCTCGCCGGTGGCCGAGAAGGCCCAGCGCGGCGTGATGGAGCTGCTGCTGATCAACCACCCGCTGGACTGCCCGGTCTGCGACAAGGGCGGCGAGTGCCCGCTGCAGAACCAGGCGATGACCAGCGGCGCCGCCGACTCCCGTTTCGAGGGGATGAAGCGCACCTACGAGAAGCCGGTGCCGATCAGCAGCCAGGTGCTGCTGGACCGCGAGCGCTGCGTGCTGTGCGCGCGCTGCACCCGCTTCTCACAGCAGATCGCCGGGGACCCGTTCATCGACCTGGTGGAGCGCGGGGCACTGCAGCAGGTCGGCACCGGCGAGGGCGACGACTTCGAGTCGTACTTCTCCGGGAACACCATCCAGATCTGCCCGGTGGGCGCGCTGACCTCGGCGGCGTACCGGTTCCGCTCGCGTCCCTTCGACCTGGTCTCCTCGCCGAGCGTGTGCGAGCACTGCGCCTCGGGCTGCGCGCAGCGCACCGACCACCGGCGCGGCAAGGTGCTGCGCCGGCTGGCGGGCGAGGACCCGGCGGTGAACGAGGAGTGGAACTGCGACAAGGGCCGCTTCGCCTTCCGCTACGCCCAGCAGCGCGACCGGCTGACCACCCCGCTGGTGCGGGTGGACGGCGAGCTGGTGCCGGCCTCCTGGCCGGAGGCGCTGGCCCGGGCGGCCGAGGGGCTGCGCGGGGCCCGGACCGGGGTGCTGGCCGGCGGCCGGGTGACGGTCGAGGACGCCTACGCGTACGGGAAGTTCGCTCGGGTGGTGCTCGGCACCAACGACGTGGACTTCCGGGCCCGCCCGCACAGCGGTGAGGAGGCGGACTTCCTGGCCGCGGCGGTGGCCGGGCGGGGCGTCGACGTGAACGGCGCCGGTGTGGCGTACGAGGACCTCGACCGGGCGCCGGCGGTGCTGCTGGCGGGCTTCGAGCCGGAGGAGGAGTCGCCGATCGTCTTCCTGCGGTTGCGCAAGGCGACCAGGGCGACGGGCCTGAAGGTGTTCTCGGTGGCCGCGTTCGGTTCCCGGGGCCTGGCGAAGCTGCGCGGCGCGCTGCTGCCGGCCGCCCCCGGGACCGAGCCGGAGTGGTTCGCGGCGCTGGCGGCGGACGAGCCGCTGAACGACGACGCGGGCCGGGTGGCGGAACTGCTGCGCACCCCGGGTGCGGTGATCCTGGTGGGCGAGCGGCTGGCCGCCGTCCCGGGCGGGCCGACGGCGGTGCTGCGCCTGGCGCACGCGACCGGCGCCAAGCTCGCCTGGGTGCCGCGCCGGGCCGGTGAGCGCGGGGCCGTGGAGGCGGGCGCGCTGCCGGGCCTGCTGCCCGGCGGCCGTCCGGTGGCCGTCGCGGCGGCCCGGTCGGAGGCGGCCGCGCTGTGGGGCGGGGCCGAGCTGCCGTCCCGGCCGGGCCGGGACACCGACGGGATCCTGGCGGCGGTCGTGGCCGGAGAGCTGGACGCGCTGCTGGTCGGCGGCGTGGATCCGGACGACCTGCCGGACCCCGTGCTGGCCGACGAGGCGCTGGCGGCGGTGCCGTTCCTGGTGTCGCTGGAGCTGCGGCCCTCGGCGGTGACGGCGCGCGCCGACGTGGTGCTGCCGGTGGCTGCGGCGGCGGAGAAGGCCGGCACCTTCCTGGACTGGGAGGGCCGGGTGCGGATGTTCGAGGCCGCGCTCAAGCCGGACCAGCAGATGGGCCGTCACCTCCAGCCGGACCTGCGGGTGCTGAGCATGCTGGCGGACGCGTTGGGCGGGCGGCTGGGACTGCCGGACGTCCGGGCGGCCCGGCTGGAGCTGGACCGCTTCGCCCCCTGGGAGGGCGACCGCACGGCCGACCCGGCGGCCCACCCCGGCCCGCTGCCCCGGCCGGCCGCCGGCCAGGCGGTGCTGGCGGGTTGGCGCCTGCTGCTGGACAACGGCGCGCTGCAGCAGGGGGATCCGCACCTGGCGGGCACCCGGCACCGGGCGGTGGCCCGGATCTCGGCGGAGACGGCCAAGGAGATCGGCGCGGTGGCGGCCGGGGCCCTGCGGCTGACCGGCCCGGCCGGATCGCTGACCCTGCCGCTGGAGGTCACCGACTCGATCCCGGACCGCACGGTCTGGGTCCCGCTCGGCTCCACTCCGGGCGGTGCCCCGCGCGCGCTCGGCACCACCGTCGGCCACCTGGTCACGATCGCCGCGGCCGAGGCGGAGCCCGAGCCCGCGGTCGAGGTCGAGGTCGAGGCCGATCCCGGCCCGACGACACAGGACAGGGCGGCACAGGACGGGGCGGGACAGGCCCGGGCCACACCCGACCGGTCGGCGCAGGACGAGCAGGAACAGGACGAGTCGGCCCGGGCGCAGGCCCAGGCCGGTTCGACCGTGGACGGGACCGCGGGAGAAGGGGAGGACCGATGACTCCGCAGCCGTACGAGACGCTCCACTTCTTCGGGCAGGACCCGTGGTGGCTGGTGCTGCTGAAGGCGGTGTTCTGCTTCGCCTTCCTGGTCCTGACGGTGCTGATCGCGATCGTCTGGGAGCGCAAGGTGGTGGCCTGGATGCAGCTGCGCATCGGGCCCAACCGGCACGGCCCGTGGGGCATGCTGCAGTCGCTGGCGGACGGCGTGAAGCTGGCGCTGAAGGAAGACCTGGTGGTCAAGGGCTCGGACAAGGTGGTCTACATCCTGGCCCCGATCGTCTGCGCCATCCCCGCGTTCATGGCCTTCGCGGTGATCCCGTTCGGCCCGGCCGGCAACGAGGTGTCGATCTTCGGCACCCGCACGCCGCTCCAGCTGACGGACTTCCCGGTGGCGTTGCTGTACGTCCTGGCGACGGCCGCGGTGGGCATCTACGGCATCGTGCTGGCGGGCTGGTCCTCGGGTTCGACGTACCCGCTGCTGGGCGGGCTGCGCTCGTCCGCGCAGATGATCAGCTACGAGATCGCGATGGGCCTGTCCTTCGCGGCGGTGTTCATCTACTCGGGTTCGATGTCGACCTCGGAGATCGTGGCGCACCAGCAGCCGACCTGGTTCGCGGCGCTGCTGCCGGTGTCGTTCATCGTCTACATCATCGCGATGGTCGGCGAGACCAACCGGGCGCCGTTCGACCTCCCGGAGGCCGAGGGCGAGCTGGTCGGCGGCTTCAACACCGAGTACTCCTCGCTGAAGTTCGCGATGTTCATGCTGGCCGAGTACGTGAACATGGTGACGGTCTCGGCGGTGGCCTCGACCCTCTTCCTGGGCGGCTGGCGGGCCCCGTGGCCGGTGTCGACGTTCTGGGAGGGCGCCAACCACGGCTGGTGGCCGATGCTGTGGATCACGCTGAAGATCCAGTTGCTGCTGTTCTTCTTCATCTGGCTGCGCGGCACGCTGCCCCGGTTCCGCTACGACCAGTTCATGAAGCTGGGCTGGAAGGTGCTGATCCCGGTCTCGCTGGTGTGGCTGGTGCTGATCGCGAGCGTGCGGGCGCTGCGCAACGAGGGCTACGACTTCGGCGAGGTGGTGCTGTACGTGGGCGCGCCGGTCGGCGTGATCCTGCTGCTGGCGCTGCTGCGGGACTTCCTGAGGAAGCAGCCCGAACCCGAGGTCACCCCACCCAAGGCCGATTTCGACCCGATGGCGGGCGGCTATCCGGTCCCGCCGCTGCCCGGCCAGGTGCTCCCGCCGGTGCCGCGCCGGCGCAGCCGCGCCCCGAAGCAACTCCAGGACGCCCTCAACGGGGCCGACCATTCCGAAGGGAGCTGAACCGAGATGTCCGACCAGTCCGATCGTACGGGTCGCCCCGAACGGGCCGACCGTCCGTCGATCCTCGGCCCGGCCGCCGGCTTCGGCGTGACCTTCAAGGCCATGTTCAAGAAGCGGCTCACCGAGCAGTACCCGGAGCAGAAGAAGCCCACCGCTCCGCGCTTCCACGGCCGCCACCAGCTGAACCGGCACCCGGACGGCCTGGAGAAGTGCGTCGGCTGCGAGCTGTGCGCGTGGGCCTGCCCGGCCGACGCGATCTACGTGGAGGGCGCGGACAACCGGGACGAGGAGCGCTACTCCCCGGGTGAGCGCTACGGCGTGGTGTACCAGATCAACTACGCCCGCTGCATCCTGTGCGGGCTGTGCATCGAGGCCTGCCCGACCCGGGCGCTGACCATGACCAACGAGTACGAGCTGGCCGACTCCTCCCGGCGGGACCTGATCTTCACCAAGGAGCAGCTGCTGGTGGGCCTGTCCGAGGGCATGGTCGACACCCCGCACGCGATCTTCCCGGGCACCGACGAGGGCGCGTACTACCGGGGCGAGATCACCGCGGCGGCGCCGGGCACGGTCCAGCAGGAGCGCACCGACCGGGACCAGGAGGTGCAGCAGTGATCGCGCGGCTGGCGGAAGCGACCGGGACGACCTCGACGGGTGAGGCCGTCCAGTTCTGGGTGCTCGCGGTGATCGCGGTCGGCGGCGCGCTCGGCATGGTGCTGATGCGCAAGGCCGTGCACAGCGCGCTCTGCCTGGCGGCCACCATGCTGGCGCTGGCGGTCTGTTACATGGCCCAGGGCGCGGTGTTCCTGGGCGTGGTGCAGATCGTGGTCTACACCGGCGCGATCATGATGCTGTTCCTGTTCGTGGTGATGCTGGTCGGTGTCACCAGCGAGGATTCGCTGAAGGAGCAGCTGAAGGGCCAGCGGTTCGCCGCGGCGCTGTGCGGGCTGGGCTTCGGCGTGCTGCTGATCGCCGGGATCGCCAACGCGAAGCTGGACCACTTCACCGGGTTGTCCGAGGCGAACGCCGAGGGCAACGTGCCGGGCCTGGCCCGGCTGATCTTCACCCGGTACGTGTGGGCCTTCGAGGTCACCGGCGCGCTGCTGATCACCGCGGCGATCGGTGCGATGGTGCTGACCCACCGGGAGCACGTGAAGGCGCCGAAGACGCAGCGCGAGCTGGCGGCGCAGCGGATCATGGACAACATCCAGCTGCCGCCGCTGCCGGCGCCGGGCGTGTACGCGCGGCACAACGCGGTGGACGTCCCGGCGCTGCTGCCGGACGGCACGATCGCCGAGGACTCGGTGATGGCGACGCTGCGCGAGCGCGGCCAGGTCCGGGACGTCAGTCAGGCGATGCTGCGGCGGATGGCGGAGCTGGAGAACAGCACGGCGGACTGGTTGGGCCGTCCGTCCTCGGAGCGGCCGGCGGCGACGGCTCCGCGCAAGTCGCTGGAGCCGGTGCCGGCGAACGGCGAGCCGGTGCCGGCGAACAACGTGAAGCACCCGGCCGGCGAGGAGGGCGCGGAGTGAACCCGGTCAACTACCTCTACCTGTCGGCCCTGTTGTTCACCATCGGCGCGGCCGGGGTGCTGATCCGGCGCAACGCGATCGTGCTGTTCATGTGCGTGGAGCTGATGCTGAACGCCTCGAACCTCGCCCTGGTGACCTTCTCCCGGCTGCACGGGACCCTGGACGGCCAGATCATCGCGTTCTTCACGATGGTGGTGGCGGCGGCCGAGGTCGTGGTCGGCCTCGCCATCATCGTCTCCATCTTCCGGACCAGGCACTCCGCTTCGGTCGACGACAGCAACCTGATGAAGCTGTAGGCGGAGGACCTTCGGTGAACTCTCTCATTCCGCTGCTGGTGGCGGCTCCACTGGCCGGTGCCGCCCTGCTGCTGCTCGGTGGCCGGGTGCTGGACCGCTACGGCCACTGGCTGGCCACCGCGCTCGCGGCGCTCTCGTTCGGCTTCGGCCTGGCCCTGTTCTCGGACATGCTCGGCCGTGACGCCGAGAACCGGGCGCTCACCGTGCACCTGTTCAGCTGGATCCCGGTGAACGGCTTCCAGGCCGACTTCTCCTTCCTGCTCGACCAGCTGTCGATGACCTTCGTCCTGCTGATCACCGGCGTCGGCACGCTGATCCACCTCTACTCGGTGGGCTACATGGCGCACGACGAGCGCCGGCGCCGCTTCTTCGCGTACCTGAACCTGTTCCTGGCCGCCATGCTGCTGCTGGTGGTCGCGGACAACTACCTGCTGCTGTACTTCGGCTGGGAGGGCGTGGGCCTGGCCTCGTACCTCCTGATCGGCTTCTGGCAGCACAAGCCGAGCGCGGCGACGGCGGCGAAGAAGGCCTTCATCGTCAACCGGGTCGGCGACATCGGCCTGTCCGTCGCGATCATGCTGATGTTCGCGGAGTTCGGCTCCTTCGCCTTCGGCCCCGTCTTCGGCGGTGCGCACGAGGCGAGCGAGGGCAAGCTGACGGCGATCGGCCTGATGCTGCTGCTGGCGGCCTGCGGCAAGTCGGCCCAGGTGCCGCTGCAGTCCTGGCTGGGGGACGCGATGGAGGGCCCGACCCCGGTGTCGGCGCTGATCCACGCGGCCACCATGGTGACCGCGGGCGTCTACCTGATCACCCGTTCCTCGACGATCTTCGACCTGGCGCCGGACGCGCAGACCGCCGTGGTGGTGGTCGGCGCGGTCACGCTGCTGTTCGGTGCGATCGTCGGTTGCGCCAAGGACGACATCAAGAAGGCGCTGGCCGGCTCGACCATGTCGCAGATCGGCTACATGGTGCTGGCGGCCGGGCTCGGTCCGATCGGCTACGTCTTCGCGATCATGCACCTGGTGACCCACGGCTTCTTCAAGGCCGGGCTGTTCCTCGGCGCCGGGTCGGTCATGCACGGCATGAACGACGAGGTGAACATGCGTCACTACGGCGGCCTGCGCACGTACATGCCGGTCACCTTCGTCACCTTCGGCCTCGGCTACCTGGCGATCATCGGCTTCCCGGGCCTGTCCGGTTTCTTCTCCAAGGACAAGATCATCGAGGCGGCCTTCGCCAAGGGCGGCACCGAGGGCTGGATCCTCGGGCTGTGCACGCTGGTCGGCGCGGCGATCACCGCGTTCTACATGACCCGGGTGATGGTGCTGACCTTCTTCGGCGAGAAGCGCTGGCAGCCGGCCGGCGGCACCGGCGGCTCCGCCGCGGGGGAGGGCGACCTGCCGCACCCGCACGAGTCGCCCAGGACCATGACGATCCCGATGGTCCTGCTGGCCTTCGGCTCGGTGTTCGCGGGCGGGCTGTTCGCCTTCAACGACTCCTTCCTGAAGTGGCTGGAGCCGGTAACCGGGTACGAGGAGGGCAACTCCCCGCTCGCCCCGCTGACCGTCACCCTGCTGACCACGGCCTGCATGCTGGCCGGCGTCGGCCTCGCCTACCTGATGTACGGGCGCTCGCCGGTCCCGGTGGTGCCGCCGGTAGGCTCCCCGCTCACCCGGGCCGCCCGCCGGGACCTGCTGCAGGACGACTTCAACCACGCGGTGCTGGTGCGGCCGGGCTCGGCGCTCGCCGCGGCGCTGGTCTTCTTCGACAGCCGCGGCCTGGACGGCGTGGTCAACGGCCTGGCCGCCGCGATCGGCGGGCTCTCCGGCCGGCTGCGGCGGATCCAGAACGGCTACGTCCGCTCCTACGCGCTCTCCATGTTCGGCGGCACGCTGGTGCTGGTCGCCACGACTCTCCTGATGAGGTCCACGTGATGACTCGTCCTGATATCCGTTGGGAGGGCAGGCCATGAGTGAGCGCAGCGAACGAACCGTCAAGCGGTGCGCGCGGACGGACGCCCCTGCCGGGCGCGGCGAGGTGGGCGCATGAGCGTCCTCCTGACCGCCACCTGCGCCGTGCCGGCGGCCGGCGCGGTGCTGACCGCGGCGCTGCCGGCCGGGTCCTCCGAGAGCCGGCGCCGGAACACCAAGGCCGTCGCGCTGGGCGTCTCGGCCGTCACCCTGGTGCTGGCCGCCGTGGTGGCGACCCGGTTCGACCCTCAGGGCGCCCGCTTCCAGCTGAACGAGTCGTACAGCTGGATCCGCTCCTTCGGCATCACCTTCTCGCTCGGCGTGGACGGCATCGGCGCGGTGCTCGCCCTGCTCACCGCCGTCCTCGTGCCGTTGGTGATCCTCGCCTCCTGGCACGACGCCGATCCGGGGCCGGCCGGTCCCGACGGCACCTTCGAGAACAGCAGGAGGACCCAGGGCTTCTTCGCCCTGATCCTGGCGGTGGAGGCGATGGTGGTCGTCTCCTTCTACGCCACCGACGTCTTCGTCTTCTACGTGTTCTTCGAAGCCATGCTGATCCCGATGTACTTCCTGATCGGCGGCTTCGGCGACCGGGCGGGCGGCCCCGAGTCGGCGCGTCAGCGCTCCTACGCGGCCGTGAAGTTCCTGCTCTACAACCTGCTCGGCGGCCTGGTGATGCTGGCGGCCGTGATCGGCCTGTACGTGATCGCGCAGGACCAGGGCTTCGGCACCTTCGACCTGCCGACGCTGACCTCGGCGATCGCCGACGGCCGGCTCCAGCTGACCGGCACCGCCGAGAAGGCGCTGTTCCTGGGCTTCTTCTTCGCCTTCGCGGTGAAGGCCCCGCTGTGGCCGCTGCACACCTGGCTGCCGAACGCGATGGGCGAGTCCACCGCCGGCACCGCGGTGCTGATCACCGCCGTGGTGGACAAGGTCGGCACCTTCGCGATGCTGCGCTTCTGCCTCGGGCTGTTCCCGGACGCCTCGAAGACCTTCGCCCCGGCGATCCTGGTCCTCGCGCTGATCGGGATCGTCTACGGCGCGCTGCTGGCGGTCGGGCAGAAGGACATCAAGCGCCTGGTGGCGTACGCCTCGATCTCGCACTTCGGCTTCATCATCATGGGCATCTTCGCGCTGACCAGCCAGGGCCAGAGCGGCGCCACCCTCTACATGGTCAACCACGGCCTGTCCACGGCGGCGTGGATGCTGGTGGCCGGCTTCCTGATCTCCCGTCGCGGTTCGCGGCTGATCGCCGACTACGGCGGTGTGCAGAAGGTCGCCCCGGTGCTCGCCGGGACGTTCCTGATCGGCAGCCTGGCCACCCTGTCGCTGCCCGGGCTCGCCCCCTTCGTCAGCGAGTTCCTGGTGCTCGTGGGCACCTTCACCCGCTACCCGGCGATCGGCGTCGTGGCCACCTTCGGCATCGTGCTGGCCGCGCTGTACGCCCTGCTGCTGTACCAGCGCACCATGACCGGCCCGGTGAAGGACGGGGTGCGCACGATGCCCGACCTCAAGGCCCGGGAACTCGCCGTGGTCGGCCCGCTGGTGGCGCTGACCATCCTGCTCGGCGTCTACCCCAAGCCGCTCACCGACCTGGTCAACCCCTCGGTGAACGCGACGCTCTCGCAGATCCACCAGACCGACCCGGCGCCGGCCCACCCGGTCGCCGCCACCTCAGGAGGTGAGCAGAAGTGAGCGCCACCGCGATGCTCGCCGCCGCGGGCGGCAACACCCCCAGCATTCCGGCGCCGCACATCGAGTACGGCCAGCTCTCGCCGATGCTCGTGGTGTTCGCCGCCGCCGTGGCCGGCGTCCTGGTGGAGGCCTTCGTGCCCCGCCGGTACCGGCACTGGACCCAGGTGACGCTCGCGCTGGCCGGGCTGGTCGGCGCCTTCGTCGCCGTGGTGGTGCTGGCCGTGCAGAGCCACGGCTTCACCCGGATCGACCTGCTGGCCATGGAGTCGGTCGCGATGGACGGCCCGGCGCTGTTCCTCCAGGGCGTGATCCTGCTGGCCTCCGTGGTCGCGGTGCTCACCTATGCCGAGCGCAGGCTGGAACCGAAGGCCGGTGGCCTGCCCGCCGACGCCTTCGCCGCCCAGGCCGCCGCCACCCCCGGCGGCGAGCAGGAGCGGGCCGCGGTCCGGGCCGGCTTCGCCACCAGCGAGGTCTTCCCGCTCACCATGTTCGCGGTCGGCGGCATGCTGCTGTTCCCCGCCGCCAACGACCTGCTGACCATGTTCGTGGCGCTGGAGGTCTTCTCGCTGCCGCTGTACCTGCTGTGCGCGCTGGCCCGGCGCCGCCGGCTGCTCTCCCAGGAGGCGGCGGTCAAGTACTTCCTGCTCGGCGCCTTCGCCTCGGCGTTCTTCCTCTTCGGGACCGCGCTGCTGTACGGCTACGCGGGCAGCGTGAAGCTCGGGGACATCGGGGACGTCATCTCCGGCAAGGCGATGACCACCCCCGCGCAGCTGAGCACCACCCAGAGCGACGCGCTGGTGCTGACCGGCCTGGCGATGCTCGCGGTCGGCCTGCTGTTCAAGGTCGCCGCGGTCCCCTTCCACTCCTGGACCCCGGACGTCTACCAGGGCGCGCCGACCCCGGTGACCGGCTTCATGGCGGCGGCCACCAAGGTCGCGGCGTTCGGGGCCTTCCTGCGGCTGTTCTACGTGGCCTTCCCGGGCCTGCGGCTGGACTGGCGGCCGGTGATGTGGGGCGTGGCGATCCTCACCATGGTGGTGGGCGCGGTGCTCGCGGTGACCCAGCAGGACGTCAAGCGCCTGCTGGCGTACTCCTCGATCGCGCACGCCGGGTTCATCCTGACCGGCGTGATCGCCGTCAACAAGCAGGGCATCTCCTCGGTGCTGTTCTACCTGTTGTCGTACTCCTTCGTGACGCTCGGCGCGTTCGCCGTGGTCACCCTGGTGCGCGACTCCAAGGGCGAGGCGACCCACCTGTCCAGCTGGGCCGGGCTCGGGCGGCGCTCGCCGCTGGTGGCGGCGGTGTTCGCGCTGTTCCTGCTGGCCTTCGCCGGGATTCCGCTGACCTCCGGCTTCACCGGGAAGTTCGCGGTCTTCCAGGCCGCGGCCAGCGGCGGGGCGACCCCGCTGGTGGTCGTCGGTGTGCTGAGCTCGGCGGTGGCCGCGTTCTTCTACATCCGGGTGATCGTGCTGATGTTCTTCTCGGACCCGCAGCCGGGCGGCCCCACGGTGGCGATCCCGAGCGCCTTCACGGCGACCGCGATCGGGGTGGGGGTGCTGGTCACACTGGGTCTCGGGCTGCTCCCGCAGTACTTCCTCGACCTGGCGTCCAAGGCCTCGCTGTTCGTGCGCTGATCCTGGCGTGCACCGCCTCCGACCAGGGCCCCGTCCGGGCCGCGCCCAGTCCGCGCGGCCCGGACGGGTCTTTGTCGGGAGCCGGGGCCGGGGGAGTTCCGAGGGCTCTCCCACCTTTATTTCCAGCCGAATTCGCCCCCACCGCTGTCCGGCCCGCACAGCCGCCCTGACCAGGGCATCAGGCCCGATCATGACAGGATCCGCACGCCCGTGCAGTGATCCACTCACGACCGGATACCCTGCCTGTATGGCCAGCGGCGGCACTCAGGGACCAGGCCGCTAGATCGACCAGGGACAGAGGAGTGGTCTTCGTGACCGTCGTGGAACCCTTCGGGCTCAGCGTGCAGGACCGCGACCTGACCCGGGATGTCCAGGCCGGACTGGACGCGGTGGAGGCGGCGCTCGGCGAGGCCGTCAAGTGCGACGTCCCGTTCATCACCGTCACCGCCAGTCACCTCCTCGAAGCCGGCGGCAAGCGCTTCCGTCCGCTGCTCCTGCTGCTGGCCGCCCAGTTCGGCGACCCGGGGGCGCCCGGCGTGGTGCCCGCCGCCGTGGTGGTCGAGCTGACCCACCTGGCCACGCTGTACCACGACGACGTGATGGACGAGGCGCCGGTGCGCCGGGGTGCCCCGAGCGCCAACTCCCGCTGGGACAACTCGGTCGCGATCCTCACCGGCGACTTCCTGTTCTCCCGCGCCTCCCAGGTGCTCGCCGACCTCGGCCCGGAGGCCGTGCGGATGCAGGCCGAGGCCTTCGAGCGGCTGGTGACCGGTCAGATCCTGGAGACCCGCGGCCCCGGTCAGGACATGGACCCGCTGCTGCACTACCTGGACGTCCTGGAGGGCAAGACCGGCTCGCTGATCGCCGTCTCCTGCCGGATAGGAGCGCTGATGGCCGGTGCCGAGCGCGAGCTGGTGGACACCCTCGGCGAGTTCGGCGAGCGGATCGGCATCGCCTTCCAGCTGGCCGACGACGTGCTCGACATCGCCAGTGACGGCCACGAGTCCGGCAAGACCCCCGGGACCGACCTGCGCGAGGGTGTGCCGACCCTGCCGACCCTGCTGCTGCAGCAGATGCCCGTCGACCCGGCCGACCCGGCCGACGCCCGGCTGCGCGAACTGCTCGACCAGGACCTCTCCGACGACGACCTGCACGCCGAGGCGCTGCGCCTGCTGCGCGCCCACCCGGCGCTGGAGCGCGCCCGAGCCGAGACCCTGCGCCGGGCCGAGGAGGCCAGGGCGCTGCTGGCCCCGCTGCCGGACTGCGCCGCCAAGGCCGCCCTGGAGGGGCTCTGCGACGCGGTGGCGATCCGCACCATGTGAGCCCCCGGGCTCGTCCGGGCCGGGCCGCGGTGCGGCCGGGCC